>JACRHZ010000079.1 GCA_016220175.1 Candidatus Peregrinibacteria bacterium | reverse complement strand
TACCACATGATAATCACAATAATATACACAATGGCTTTGTTTCCGAAATTTCATGCTCATATCCTACCACCCCTCCCAGATTTTGGAAAAACTCCATCTCTGGGTCAGTAGACCCAGAGATTTAAGTAAGGATTTATTAAAATTTCAAAATTAAAAATTATTTTTACATTTTACCTTTTACATTCCTCCTATGTCCTACACATGGAATTTCAATCCCCGACCATATTCCGATGAAGAGGCAAAAAAACTCCTCTCATCAGTTATGAGTCCTGAAACAACCGACTGGCATTACAACAAACATCACAAGGGATATGTGACGGCACTGAATACGATCGAGACAAGTCTTCCTACCGCAGACACCTCGGGAATAAATGGGAATTATTCCGCATTTGGGGAACTGAAGCGAAGACTTCCCTGGAATCATGCAGGTGCGCTTTTGCACGATCTTTTCTGGTATTCACTCGGTGGCGACGGAGATCACACGAAAGCTCCAACACTCATGAAAGCAATTGAAAAGCATTTTGGATCTTTTGACGCGTGGAAAATGGATTTTATAAATACGGCGATGGGAACGAAGCTCAGCGGATGGGCAGTTCTTACGGACGATCAGCTCTCATCTCAAAGACTTCTTAATGTTCTTGTGGACGATCACCAAAATGGCGCAATTTGGGGCGGAATTCCTCTCCTCGCCTTAGATATGTTCGAACACGCGTATTACCATAAAGATGGTGCAAATCGCGCGGAATACATCAAAAATTTCTTTGCAAATCTTCATTGGGAACGTCTCGAAAAACGATACCTCAAGTACAAGAGGTAATTCTGTTCTATTTAAAAGTAGTCAGTTGTCAGTCAAAAAAGTGAGTTTAATACACTCAACTTTTTTTATGTTGAAACCAAAAAATACGACACTTTTCTAGTCTTCTTACTGACAACTGACTACTGACTACTTACAACCGGCTGTTTGTCCCAAACATCTGAACTTCCTCTCCAAGAAACTTCGGATCATGGGGAAAGAGGTTCACTTCAAAAAATGCGGCGATAATCGCGAATACTTCTCGAAATTCATAATCACTCTGTTTTTCATATTGATTTTTATCCGCAACAAAACCAACAACATCGATTCCAAAATTTTCACATAAGTAAATAACACGAGGGAGATGGTATTCCTGGCTTACCACAATCGCATCAGTAATTCCAAAAATTTTTTGCGCACGAGCGCAGGAATCAAACGTCCGGAAACCTGCAAAATCTAAGACGATATCCTCCTCATGTACTCCAAATTCCATGGCTGTTTTTTTCATAACCTGCGCTTCATTATAGTTCATTTGAGAATTGTCTCCCGTCATGAGAATCTTTTGCACTTTCTTTGCAAAATATAATTCGGAAGCCGTTGCAACTCGATCATAAAGCACAACGCTCGGAAATGAATTTTGGAGAACAGAAGCGCCAAAAACAATGGCGACTTTTTTTGAAGGAACGGTATTTAGGTCAGAAAATATTTTCCCCTTCGAATTCAAATGAACCAAGAAAATAGGGAGGGCTCCTCCCACAAGAAGGAGAAATGTTCCTATACCGATCAGCCAGAAGAGAATTTTTTTTTGACACATGCCCGAGTATTCTTTCAAAAAATATCGATCCTGAAAAGATATTGTACTTCCTCCTGTTTTTTGAGAAAATTCTCAGGGTTTGAAATGTTCTTATGAAACGATTTTTGTACAGTGCTGGCTTTATTTTCTCGATCACTCTCCTTGCGTCGTGTAGTCAGGAAAACCCTGACGAAAATTTCAATAAGTTCTACCAAGGCTCTCCTCAAGCGGAAAAAATTGAAAAGAGTGTCTCAGAAACGTTAGAAAAAACTGAGAAACCGCCTCAGAAAGGTTTTGAATTTTCTGGAGAAGACAGCGAATATCAGTGCACCACTACCTGTTTACCAAAACCATAATTTTTTGTTCTTTTTTTATTTTTTATGAAAAAACTTTTTCTTCTTATCCCGTCTGTTATGCTCATTCTTGCCGCATGTACTGGACCAAATAATGCTTCCACACCAACTCCTCCAAAAAACGAAAAGGCATTCAATCAAAAAGATCTTCCGGCAAAGGGTGAAGAAATCGCTGTTATTTCCACGGAATTTGGCGATATGAAAGTTCGATTTTTCCCGGAGAAAGCGCCAAAAACCGTTGAAAATTTTGTTACGCACGCAAAAAACGGATATTACGATGGTATTATTTTCCATCGTATCATTGATGGCTTCATGATCCAGGGAGGAGATCCAACTGGAACTGGTGCGGGAGGAGAAAGCATTTGGGGCGGAAAATTTGACGATGAACTGAATAAGGATTTAAAGAATGTCCGTGGAGCACTCGCAATGGCGAATGCCGGAGCGAATACGAATGGCTCTCAATTCTTCATAAATCAAGTAGAGAACGTCAACTTGAATGGCTACGATCAGAGCGGAAAGTTAAAAAGTTGTTCTACTCAAGGCGTTTCTTGCCACTCCGTTTTTGGACAAGTTTTTGATGGTCTTGATGTCATCGACAGTATTGCAAAAGTGGAAAAAGGTCCTGGTGATAAGCCCGCTCAAGATATTCCCATGACGGTGAAGATTGTAAAATACGGAGAATAAAACCTCACTTTGCCTTCTCTCTCCTTTTGTCATCCCGGGCTTGACCCGGGATCTCATTCTTCATCAAAAATATGACTGAAGTAATCGTCAGATATCCGCCTTCTCCCACTGGTCCGCTGCATGTTGGAACCGTCCGTGTAATGCTCTACAATTATGTATTTGCCAAACAGCACAATGGGAAAATAGTAATGAGACTGGAGGACACGGATCGAGAACGATCAACAAAAGAATCTGAGGAGAACATTCTTTCTGGGCTTAAAAACATGGGGATTACTTGGGATGGTGAAGTTCACTATCAGAGTAAGCGAATTCCGATCTACCGAAAATATCTCGAACAGCTTTTGAACGAAGAGAAAGCGTATTACTGCTTTTGCACAAAAGAAGAACTTGAAACGGAGAGGCTGAGGCTCGAAGGCGTAAAACTTCCACCGAGGTATTCGGGAAAATGTGCGAAAATTTCAAAAGAGGAACAGGAAATGCGAGTGAAAAAAGGTGAAAAAGGAGTCATCAGATTTCGAACTCCAGAATCGGAACCGATTATTTTTGAGGATCATATTCGCGGAAAAGTGGAAATTAACGCGAAAGAAATTGACGATTTTGTGATCGCGAAAAATCTGGATGAGCCGCTCTATAATTTTTGTGTTGTGGTGGATGATCACGAAATGAACATTTCTCACGTTATTCGCGGAGAAGATCATATTTCAAATACGCCAAAACAGATTTTGATTTACGAAGCGTTTTCTTGGAAAATCCCAGAATTCGCCCATCTGCCGCTCATTCTGAATGAAGACAAAAGCAAACTTTCGAAGCGAAAAAATAAAGTTTCGGTTGATGATTATCTGGCAGAAGGATATTTGAAAGAAGCGCTTCTCAACTTTCTCGCACTTCTCGGCTGGAATACTTCTGATGAAAATGAAATTTTTTCATTGGAAGATTTGATTCGAGAGTTTTCACTTGAACGAGTTCATAAAGGCGGCGCAGTATTTGATCTCGCGAAACTTCTTCATGTAAATGGAGTCTGGATTCGCAAAAAAACTCCAGAAGAATTTAAAAATCTTGCGGAGCAATTTTTGCAAGATCCAATTTTTGTGGAAGGACGAAAAAAATATGGAGAAAAATTCTATGAAACCGCTCTAGAACTTGTTCATGAAAGAACAAAAAAATTGAACGAACTTCCGGATTTTTTGCGATTTTTCTTTGTGGATGATTTGAAGTATTCCAAAGAACTTTTCTTTCACGAAAAAATGAAAGTGGACGAAAATGTGGCAAAAACAGCACTCGAAGAAGGGAAAAAGATTTTGGAAGGAATTTCGGAATCGGATTGGAATGAGGAAAATATTAAAGAGGAATTGCTCGTGGCGTTGTCGGAGACGTCGCCGTCTCCGATACACGGATGGAAAAACGGCCAACTCCTTTGGCCGCTCCGCGTGGCACTTTCTGGAGAAGCATTTTCTCCAGGGACGTTTGAACTTTTGGCGGTGTTTGGGAAGGAGAGAAGTTTGGGGAGGATTGAATATGGAACTCTAGTTCTTAATGGATAATCCAACACCATGAAGTAAAGAAAATTATTGTAGGGGCAAAAATTTATTAACCACAAGTATTCTTCAGTAAATATGGCAGTAAAAATAATGGAAGTTCATGTTCCAGAATATCATTTGAATACAAAACCCGATTATTTAAAAGTCGGGCGCAAGGTTGATACAGAAATTGAAAAAAGTTTGCCAGATGGTCAATATATTTATAGAGCAATCGGAAAAGATGATCACTCCAACATTTCGTTAAATGAATTTGTACAGATTGTTTTGAAATTAGGAACGGATAAATATGATCCAAAAAGAAAAGAAATTTGTTTTGAGGCGTTTTGTATGTATGACCATGATATTCAAGCTGGGTCTTTTGATATAAAAAATCATAAAATTGTCTTGGATGATTCTTATGAATATCCATCAATGTTTGGCGATACGATCAAGAAATTTTACGAAAACGTGCTTTTGGATAGAGGATATAGAGTTAGAATTGATGTTTTGATAATCTATGACTCAAACAAATTAGTCAGAGCCAAAAAAATTGATCCAAAAGCAGAAAGTGCAAGACCAAAACTTGAAGAATGTTTGTATAAGTTTAAAGACCCAAAGCATAAGCAAGATGCATTAGTAGGAATTGTTAAAATTCTAAGATAAATTCGTGAGGGTCATGCGTCCACGCATGACATTGCGGTGATCACGCCAGGAGGCGTGACCCTCACAGAAAAAACTTTGGTATTTTTAAGCTATTTGCATGACAAATTTTTTAATTCATTTTATTCAACAATACGGCTACCTGGCAATTTTTTTAGCAACCGCATGGGATCACACTGGCACGCCGGCCGCGATGTTAGTAAGCATAGGTGTTGCCGCAACTGGATTACTAGTATTATTTCCAATAAATAATTTCGTGTGATATACTTGGGACGATATTTTTCTTGATACGCATGAAAAAATATATCGTTCATCTTTCTCAAAAGGAAAAAATACAAATACAGAAAATATTACAAAAAGGAAAGCAT
>JACRHZ010000078.1 GCA_016220175.1 Candidatus Peregrinibacteria bacterium | reverse complement strand
CGACTTTTTCTTTTCTAACATCCTCTCTATTTCCTCTCGCTCTTTGAAGCTGATTGGCTTGCGAACTTGTTTCATGTCTAGAAATAAAATATAAACTTATTTTATCTCTAGGGTGGTGCTTATAATTTTAGAATGTACGTTCCCAAAGAATTTCTTGACTTCCATTCTTCACATCTCTACAATCTCCAAGCTTTTACAAGACCTTGCAAAAAAATTCGGGTTCAAGTCTTCCTCCGGGAAAGGCGAAAAGTGTTTTAGAATCTGGATTTGCAAAGACAAGCTCTCTTAATTTTATTTTCATGCCCGGAATAATCGGAAAAAAACTCGGTATGTCACAAGTTATCTCTGATGAGGGACTTATGGTTCCTGTTACGTATGTGGTCTGTGATCCCAACACGGTTTTTCAGGTGAGGACTCAGGAGAAGGATGGATATAGTGCTGTTGTTCTCGGATTTGAGGCTCTTAAGAAACCGCTCAAGACGAAAAAATTTAAAACACTGAAAGAATTTCAATTTCCTTCAGCGGAGTTGAAAGTAGATGACACGATAAAAGTTGATATTTTTAATAAGGATGATTTGGTGGTAGTCACTGGAGTGTCGAAAGGAAAGGGATTTCAGGGGAATGTGAAGAGACATCATTTCAAAGTTATTCGGAGAACACATGGAACAAAGTATAAAAGGCATGGATCAACGGGACAGAGGGCGATGCCGGGACGAGTTTTTAAAGGAAAAAGAATGCCGGGGAGAATGGGATGTGACACCGTTACTCTCAAGAAAAAACAACTTCTTCTGGTGGATCCTCAGCGTAATGTTCTCGCAATTAAGGGATCGCTTCCAGGAGCAAAGAACTCCATTTTGTTTATCCAAAAGTAAAGATGAAAGCGCCACTCTACACACAGTCGGGAGAAAAGAAAGGAGAGGTAACTCTTCGAAAAGAAATGTTCGAAGCCCCCGTTCGAAATAGTCTCATGCACCAAGCAATGGTGAGACATCTTTCGAATAAGCGTGTGGATACGGCGTTTACTCTTGTTCGCTCGGAGGTTCGCGGTGGAGGTCGCAAGCCGTATAAACAAAAAGGAACAGGACAATCTCGCCAAGGATCTATCAGGAGTCCTCTTTGGAAAGGAGGAGGCGTAATTTTTGGACCGAGAGCAGAGCGAAATTATGAAAAACTTATGCCAAAGAGAATGAGAAGAGAAGCTTTATTTTCTGCTCTCTCGTCAAAAGCTCATGACAGTGAGATTGTTGTTCTCGATTCATTTTCTTCAAAAACTCCAAAAACGAAGATTTTTGTCGAAATGCTGAAAAAACTTCCCGTGAAAGAGAAAATTCTCATTGTTCTTCCCGGCTCAGATACCATTTTCGAAAAAAGCACTCGAAATATTCCGAATGTACGAGTAATTCTCGTTTCTTATCTCAATGTCGTAGATCTCTTGTGGGCAGACTCTCTCCTTTTTCTCGAGGCTTCACTTGAAAAAGCAGAAGAAATTTTTCTCACGAAATAGAACACCATGAATTTACATCAAGTTCTTATCGGCCCTCTCGTTACTGAGAAATCTGTTCGACTTCAGGAACTCAATAAACATACATTTCGCGTCCATAAAGATGCCACGAAAATTGATGTGGTAAATGCGATTCGAACATATTACGGTATTACTCCTCTTTCTGTTCGAATCCTTACAAATCCTAAAAAAGGACGATCAGGAGGAAAAGGGCGCAGCATAACAAAGCGAAAAGAGACACGAAGAGCTATTGTGTCGATTCAGATGGGAAAAAGTCTTGAACTTATGAGCGTAAAAAAATCTTCTTCAAAAAAGTAAATTTTCATCTCTATGCCAGTTAAATCGTTTAAAGCAACAACTCCGGGTCGAAGAAAAATGACAGTAATTGATTACTCTCAGCTTTCAAAAAGAGGACCAGAAAAATCTCTTCTCACTCCAAAGAAGTCTATTGCGGGGAGAAATGTTCACGGTCATATTACGACGAGACATAGAGGCGGTGGCGAAAAGAGGCACTATCGAAGAGTTGATTTTTTAAGGACAGATAAACTTAAAATTCCCGCACGAGTAGCCTCAATTGAATATGATCCAAATCGGACTGCTTTTATTGCGCTTCTTTTTTATGCTGATGGTGAGAAACGCTATATTCTCGCACCAGAAGGACTCAAAGAGGGAGATCAAGTAGTGACAGCAGAAAATACAAAACCACAGACAGGAAATCGCATGATGCTCAAGAATATTCCAGTGGGAATTGATATCCATGATCTTGAACTTTCGCTGAAGAGAGGTGGACAGATTGTGCGAAGTGCTGGATCTTCAGCAAAACTCATGTCGCTTGACGCGGATATGGCACAGGTAACTCTTCCTTCTGGAGAAGTAAGGTTTATTCATAAGGAGTGCTATGCTTCTGTCGGTATTGTCTCAAATGCAGATCACATGAATGTGGTTATTGGAAAGGCAGGGAGAATTCGAAAAATGGGACGAAGACCACAAGTACTCGGAAAGTCTATGAATCCGGTTGATCATCCGCATGGAGGAGGAGAAGGACATTGTCCTATCGGCTTGAAGCACCCAAAAACTCCATGGGGAATGCCTGCACTCGGATACAAAACGCGCAGAAGAAAAAATCCATCTTCACGGTTTATTATTCGAAGAAAAAAAGGCAAAAATTAGTCTTTTCCTATTTCCTTTCTCACTTAATTCTTTCCCATGACGAGAAGTTCAAAAAAAGGCCCATATGTAGATCCGAAGCTCCTCAAAAAGGTAAACGAGATGAATGCTACTGGTCAAAAGAAAATCATCAGGACATGGTCAAGAGCAACAGCAGTCCACCCGGATTTTGTGGGGCACACATTTGGTGTTCATAATGGGAAGCAACATATTCCTGTTTTTATAACCGAGAATATGGTGGGACATAAATTAGGAGAATTTTCTCCGACTCGAAAGTTTAGAATGCATGGAGGAAAACAGTCTTCGGAGGAATCAACAGCGTCAACGGCGTCAACAGGACAAACTCCATCAAAACCAGCAGCATCCACTTAATTTTTAAAAGCAATATTCTATGAAAGCTCTCCTCAAACAAGTACGGATTTCCCCAAAAAAAGCAAACCTCGTTGCAGGGATGGTTCGTGGGAAAAGTGTGGAAGAAGCGCTTTTACTCCTCAAATATCTCCCGAAAAAACCAGCTGATATTCTCAAAAAAATTATTCAATCCGCAATAGCAAATGCAGAAAATAATTTTGGTCAGGACAAAACAAAGCTCATCATTAAGAAAATATTAGTGACCAAGGGAGCGACATATAAGCGTTGGATGCCAAATTCGCGTGGAAGAAGCAGCCCACTCTTAAAGCGTACATCACATATAAGTGTAGAAGTAGGGATATAGTTTTTACCATTTTTTTCTTTTTCATGGGACAAAAAGTTGATCCAAATGGCCTTCGAATCGGAATTACACATACGTGGAACAGTAGGTGGTATGCGGATAAGAAAAAATATCCGAAACTCATTAATTTGGATTTTAAAGTGAGAAAGCACCTTATGGAGAAACTAAAATCCGCTGGAATTGCAAGAATTGATATTGAGCGTACCAATAAAAGTACACACGTTTCTCTTTATACTGCAAAGCCCGGAGTGATTATCGGAAGGCAAGGAACCGCCGTTGAAGATCTCAAGAAAGAACTTCTCCTCAAGTTTAATGAGAGATTTGATATTTCCATAAAGGAAGTAAAAAGACCAGACCTCGAATCAACGCTCGTTGCAGATAATGTTGCGAGACAGCTTGAACGAAGAATAGCTTTTCGAAGAGCGGCAAAGGCTGCGATTCAAAAAACAATGGAAGCTGGAGCAAAGGGGATAAAGATTCACGTTTCTGGACGTCTCGGAGGTGTAGAAATTGCAAGAAATGAGTTTTTTACGCAGGGAAAAATTCCGCTTCATACCTTCCGTGCAGATATTTCATACGCCGAAGATAAAGCGCTTACCACTTATGGAGCAATTGGAGTAAAGGTGTGGATTTATCGGGGAGAGATTTTTAAGAAAAAAGGGAAGAACGAAGAAGACTCCGCTGAAAAGGCAGACGGAGAGGAAGTCAGCAGTTAGGAGTGAGTAGTCAGTTGTGTGCGGGTCACGCCTCGTGGTGTGACTGCTTTAGATTATGAGTAGACGTTGCCCCACATCATCACAAATCAGAGATGTGCATCAATTTTCTGTTTGAGTGCATCCGCTGACATCGCGCCGACCATTTCTTGCACCACTTTTCCTGCTTTGAATATTTTCAGGACCGGAATACTCATTATTTGGTATTTCTCTGCGATCCCTGGACTTTCCTCAACATCGAGTTTCCCAATTTTTACCTTCCCTGAATATTCTTCAGCTAATTTTTCAATTATCGGTCCCATCATCTGACATGGACCACACCATGGAGCCCAAAAATCAACGAGAACGGGAATATCTGAATGAAGAACTTCCGCATCAAAATTCGCGTCGGTAAAAGTTGCTGCCATAAAATTATGGGTAAAATGACGAAATAAATGAGACTGTGCCTATTATACAAATTTTTTAGAACGGTGCGAAGCTTTTTTGTATTTTCTGAGAGAAAACTTACAAAGTTCATCCAATATTTAAAACCTCGCCCGGAAAAAGGCTTTGCATTGAGAATTAAGCCAGTTTTTGGTATAATGGGTAGAATTATTTATATCCTCTTAAATTGAATTTATTTTCGGGGTCAATGACTTCCTCGTTCCACTTATTTACACAATTCTGAGAACAAAAGGTGAGATCATAAGCCTTTACCGTGTTTTTCCCCTCCTCACAAATCTCCCCACAGAGTGGACACTTTTTATTTTTCATATTGAGACAATAAAGGAAATTTATTCGAATGTTATTCTAACAAATGAGCATTGTAAATGACTTAATCCAACAGATCGATAGAGTTTTGAAGGAATACAAATCAGTTTCTGAGGATATCAAGAGGGAACTCAAAACTGCAAGCGAGGAAGAACTGAAACAAATTACTGTCAAAATTGATGAAATTGATAAATTTTATACTTCAAAAATAAAGAAATTAGCAGATGAAGCATATGGGAAACTAGTCTTCGTAAAAAAAGAAAATGATGAGTCGCAAATTGAAAAAATAAAACAAAAATTACATAATCAAAATGGTCAGCCCAAGTGAAAACAAAGTTATTGGCTTAGATAAATTCAGAGAAGCAAATCAGCCGAGGTCATTGGAGGATTCTCATGATAGAATTGAAGGGCAAAGAAGCGCTTTAGCGGAGAAGATCGATCATAATGTCGCACGAGCAGAGACCCTGGCGAGACGTGAAGTGACTCAGCTTCAACCTTTAGATTCCAAAATGGATTTACAAGAAAAAAATCAGGGAAAACCAAAAGGAATTCAAGAAAAATTCAGTACTTTTGAAAAGCAATTACAGTCTATTCCTCAGAGGGTGGATAAGATGCTAGCAGCAGCAGGAGTCGATGTCTATAGTGATGAACCACTTACTCCCGAAGATATTGCATATATTGCTCGCGTAAAAGGAGATTTAGATCCAACTCAAAATCGACGTGTAAAAGTGGTGATTGCGAATGAGAAGAATTGGTCAATTCTTACTCAAGTTCTCGGAATGGATGCGGATACCCAAAAATTTAACGGACAATCTCTGGAAGTTCCAATCGCACCCGACGGAGCACAATGCATCTTACTTCCATCGAGCGAAGTTTTCCGAGATAATACGGAGTACAAAACGGCATATGAAACATCAAAATCTATGAAGGATCTGATTGCAAAAAATCCTGACGAAGCATACAGAAATGTTTACCTCCGCAACATTCTTGCCCACGAACTTTCTCATTTGTATCAATTTAGCGAGGAAGAAAAAAAGAAACTTTTATCTTCAGAACCGAAAGATGGAGATCCCTATGCAAGGGATAAGCAATATAACGAATTTTTGGATTTGCGAGAGTTTTTGGCTGTTGCATATGGCTACCACCAAATGTCTGATTCAGGTTCATCAAAGTACACAAACGCTTTTCTTGAGGCAAATATAAAGAATCAAAGACGAGTTTCCTATCGAAGTTCCCAAGCAAAAAAAAACAGTAAAAGCTTCAGCATTTTTAAATGTTTATACAGAAAAAGAAAAATTGAAAGCAGTCTTGGCGGGAATGCAACATATTTGCTCGGAAGGGGGTGAGAAGAAAGAGAAACTTCAAGATGCTGTAATTTCATATACAAATGGGAAAATGCATGTGAAAAAATTTGTAAACATAGTGAATACCATTGTCGAATCTCAGGAGCATGGTCAAGAAGAAGCTCAGATTGCAGCTTGATCTTTCTCGTGAGGAGACTCCCCATAGGAAGGAGACCTTTTAAATTCAGAATCTAAACTCCTCCTTCATTGTTGGCACTCCTGAAATGACTTTGCTATACTACGAGCATGAAAGAACGACAAGAAAGTATTCTCAAGGCAATTGTTCGATATTTTATTTCAACTGCCACTCCCGTGGGGAGCAAAATGGTGCAATCTCTTGAAAAATTGGACGTTTCCGCTGCTACGATTCGAAATGAGATGGCTGATTTAGAGAAAGATGGTTTTTTGGAACATCCGCACACGTCATCAGGGAGAATTCCGACGGCATCAGGCTATCGTTTCTATGTAAATGATCTCACGATTTCTCCTCGACAAAAAAAGACAGTTTTTGATGAGTTTTCTCAGGCGCGGAAAGTACATTATGAAGAAAAAATAGCAGATCAGAGAGTTTTTGACTGCATTTCGATTCTTACAAAAATAACCCCGAATATTGCATTCGCTACCGTCCCAAGCGCTGAGCAGACGTTCTTTTTTGGGCTTTCAAATATTCTTCGGGAACCAGAGTTCCGCTCTGATGTCCATTTTGCAAGTCAAGTGGTCAAAGCGCTTGAGGAGGATTTGCACCATTCTCTCGAGCAGATGAATATCACCGAAGAAATTTCGCTCTTTATTGGTCCGGAAAATCTTATTGAAGAAATGAGACTCTGTTCTCTCATTGCCTTTAAATACTCAGTACTTCGTATCGAAGGAATTATCGGAATTTTAGGACCTATGAGAATGCCGTATTCCAAGAATATTCTTGCGCTGGAAGCTGCTCGAGCTTTTTTAAACGAAAAATTTTTAGAATCATAATCTCTCTTTTCTCATGAAAAGAAAAAACAAATTTCTTTCATCAATTGCTGAGAAGATTGTCGTGATTTGGCTTTGTGGTTTTTTGATATTTGTGGGCTCGTTTCCCCAGGGAAGTGCCTTTATATCCGAGAATCTCTCTTTTGAATCTCCAGAAAATGCACTCTCTTTCGCTGAGTATTTCCCATTCCCTTTTTCACTTCTTTCATCGATGTTTTTTCTCCTTTTTTATGGACAAACAGCATCTATTTCCAAGGAAAATTCAACGGAAAATATCGGAGGGGCAATTTCTCCTTTTGAGAAAGAAGATATGAAAAAATATATTCCCACAGAGGGAAAAATAGAAGTTTCTCTCTGGATGATGGATCCGACTGCAAGTGCATTTCAAAAAGATTTTCAATCTCTTGAAACGGCGTTTCCGAATATTACGCTGAATACAAAAATCTTTGCTGATGAGGACATCTATCTTCGCGAACTTGAAAAGGCTTTTGAGACAGAAGAGAAGCCCGATATCTTTTTGGCGAACTCTCTCCTGCTTCATCAGCTTCAAAAAAAAGGCGAAATCGCTCCCGCACCGGAAAATATTTTTCGTCCCGAAGAAATTCAGAAGTATTTTCATCCGATCGCTCAAGATTTTGTTACGGATAATAAAGTTTGGGCGGCTCCAATATATGGAAATTTTTTAGGGATGATTTCCAATTCAGCGCTGCTTACGGATGATCGGATTTTTGTAGCGGCAAAACCGGGAAAAACTTGGAGCGAAATTACTGAAAATTTTGAGAGATATCTGAAGTTTGGAGAAAAAAATATTATTCCATTCGGGATTGGATATCCGCAAATTTTTCCAGAGACATTTCACATTTTTCTTCTTCTCCTCGAGCAATCTCAAGTGCAAAATTTGGAGAATCAAAATGCTGAGGATGCGCTTACGTACATTGTAAATTTTGGGACTTCACTTCCAAAAAATCTTAAATTTTCAGATCTGAAGATGTTTGTGGAAGGCAAAGTTGCAGTAGTTTTTGGCGATGAGAGAGCGTACCTGCAAATTCTTGAACTTTTACGATCTGAGAAGGAGTACAAAAAAGAATACTTGCGCGAAGAAAACTTACAGGTACAGATCATGCCTCAATATACGAAAGCGCAGCCAGAAACGATTGGAGAAATATGGGGATTTGCCGTTTCAAAAAATACTGTCAATACCGATTTTGCCTGGGCCATTGCGACATCTCTCAGTGATGAAAGAGAAGCGAAAGCCCATTATCTCAAAACTCATTTTTCACCGCTTCTAAAATCCCTCTCGAATGATTGGTTTCTCCCGATGTCCGCGTCAATTGGAGTTTCTGCGACCAAATGGAAAGCCCTTGATTTTCAGGAATTTTTTGAAAAAAATGTAAACGAATATATTTCTAATTCTTCTTCTAAGCAGCAGTCTTCAGTACAGGAAATGATGAATCTTTTTTCTGATTTCTTTCATAAATCTCCCAATGACAACGAATGAGAATACCCACAATGCAAAAAAGACAACTCATAAGGACTCATCAGGGAATCAATCCTCCTCTGACGAAATAAAGAGAATTCAAGAACTCGAGGATGAGCTCAAAAAAGTTTATGGAATGCTCGATGAGCAGAAAAAGGAACTGGAATCTGGGAAGAACCAGTTGCTGCGGGCGCTTGCAGACGTTCAAAATATGAGGAGACGATCAGAGGAAGAGAAGGGAAAGCTCTTGTTTGAAAGTGCGCGAAATATTTTACAGGCGATTCTTCCGAGTTTGGAAAATTTTGACAGAGCACTTCAAAATCTTCCGTGTGAACTCAATGGAAACGAATGGGTGCAGGGAATTCTCGCGATTGAGAAGCATCTCTATGATCTGCTTCAAAAAGAGGGAGTTTTGCAGATTCGTGAGGTCGGAATCGCATTTGATCCAGCTCTTCATGAGGCTGTTATTCTCGATAAAGATGGAGCGAAAGGACAAGTTACGAAAATTCTTCAGAAAGGATTTTTGTATAACGGAAAAGTGCTATGGCCAGCGAAAGTTGCGGTAGGAGAAAAATAGTCCATTACGATCCTATGAAACAATAATTCATGACTCTCTCGCCATCACAAATTCTCTGGCTTGATCCTGCTGACTTTCTCGGAGGCGCTGAGCTTTTTTCTCTCGATCTTTTTCCTGAACTTTCCAGAAAGTTTGCAATAACGGTGCTCACGGGAAGCACTTCATCTGATTTTGCTGTAAAAATTCCGTCGAATATTCGAGTTCAGAAATTTCTCTTTCCGCGCCTCAAACCGCCTTCCCCGAAGACATTTGCTGCTTTTTTTCGAACAGCTCATGAGCTTAAAAAATTTCTTGAGAAAAATACATATGATATTCTCCATACCAATTCAATTCGCACTCACATTCTCGCGAGTTATGTTCTGAAAAAAATTCCGAGAAATAGAGCGCCAAAACTCACCTTTTTTGTTCATGATTTCACATTTCCTTCGTGGGCCGTTTGGGCGTTTGCTGGGCGGGCGGATAAAATTTTTTGTTGTTCTCATGCCGTAGAAAGTGATCTTCAAGCCAAAGGCATTTCTCCCGAGAAAATTCGTGTCATTCCGAATGGGATCAGGTCAGAGAAATTTACAAGTAATCCTCATAAGAAAACACCTCATGAATTTCCCACCATCGCTATTCTCGGAAGAATTGATGAATGGAAAGGTCAACATATTTTTTTGGAAGCGGTAAAAATTCTTCAAAAATCTCTTCCGAACCTCCGATGGAAAATCATTGGAAAAAGCTCTTCTTATGATGTGTCGACGGAAAAATATGAAAAAACTCTTCGAGAATTCGTACAAAAAAACTCCTTGGAAATGTCCGGAGAATTCTGTGGATTTCTCCCTTCAGAAAAGGCACTTTCCGGCATTGATCTTTTAATTCACGCCAGTACTCAAAAAGAACCGTTTGGGCGAGTTCTTCTCGAGGCTATGGCAGCCGGTGTTCCCGTTATCGCTTCAAATTTGGGAGGACCACAAGAAATCCTCAGAAATGATCTTCCGGAGTTTCTTATTTCCCCCAGAGATCCAAAACTTCTCGCCGAAAAAATTCTTACGATTCTGAATTCTCCAGAACTTCTTCAAAAATTTCGAGAAAAAAGTGAAAAAATAATTCGAGAAAAATATGAATTATCACTTATTTCTGAGAAAATTGGGAAAGAATGGGATCTTCTTCTTTCTGAAGAACATTTTTGATGGAGGTGATTTTTCGCTATAATTGTGACAGCTTCTTTCTCTTCATATTCCATGCACTCACCTTCATCAAAAATGAATAAAATTGGGATTTCTACGAGATGGGAGATGAAACACCCTGAAATTTTGGAACATCTTATTTCCTGTCTTTTGAAGAGTGACAAAGAAATTTTTTTGTCAGAGAAATCACGTGAACACCTTCTGAAGGAACACACAGATCTCAAAGATATTTCCGATATGCCCAAAAATGAAAAACTCGATCTCCTTATTGTTCTTGGCGGAGATGGAACTATTTTGAGCAGTATACGAAAACTGAGCAGTTTTAATACCTATATTTTTGGAATAAATGCAGGAGATTTTGGATTTCTTTCAGAGGTTCCTCCGATGGATCTTGAAGATACCTGTACCAGGTTATGGAATGAAGATTACACGATTGATGAAAGAATGCTTCTCTCTGCGGAAATTCGAAAAAAATCTGGGAAAAAGAAGACGTATTTAGCGCTCAATGAAGTGGTCATATCACAATCTACCATTTCGAGACTTATAAATCTTCCGACTAAAATCGATGGAGTTTTGCTCACGAGTTACAGGGCAGACGGTCTTATTCTTGCTACTCCAACCGGTTCCACCGCATATAATCTTTCTGCAGGAGGTCCGATTGTTCACCCTCGAGTCCAGGCATTTATTTTAACCCCAATCGCTCCATTTTCTCTCACTCAAAAACCAGTTGTGGTTCCTGCCGATAAAACTGTTTCTCTTGAAATTGTTGATTGCAACAGGGACGATACGGTGATCACGTTTGATGGACAAATTCATGAATCACTTGCCTGTGGTGATACCGTTCATATTCAGCGTTATCATGAGACCGCGAAGTTTTTACGATTTCCTGAAGAACGCTATTTCACAACGCTCCGAAAGAAACTCAAGTGGGGAGAGGGCGGTGAGGAATAAGGAAGTAGGAATTAGGAAGCAGGAAGCAGGAATGAGTCGCATTGTGTGTTTCAGAAAAACATTATTCTTAATACTCTGGCGAATGAATATCAAGAGGAATTTTCGTTTTTGAGTGGAACCAATAAACTCGAGGGTCTCTTCTCCACCAGGTCAGTTGCCTTTTGGCATAATTTCTGGTGTTTTTTTTCATGGTTTCCCAAAGTTCTTTCTCAGAAATTTCATTTCGGAGAAAGCGAATTGCTTCTGGATATCCGTGAGCGTTCAGAGCAGTGTTTTTTTCTGAATATCCTTTTTGAAGAAGTGCTTCTACTTCACGCAAAAATCCATTTTTTTTCATGATTTCCACTCGAGCATTGATGCGATCATACAGCTCTTTGCGAGGATAAGTCACTCCGACAAGAAATGCGTCGTACGGAGAGTCATTTTGTCCGGCAACGAATGATTTTTTTTCTCCACTGAATTCGAGAATTTCAAGTGCTCGAATGACATATCGCTTATTGCTGGGGAGAATTTTCTCAGCACTTTTCGGATCTTTGATCATGAGTTCTTTCCAAAGCTCTTCCACTGATTTTTTTTCTTTTTCTTCACGAAATTCCGGATGTGGTGGAATACTCGGAATCGTGAAATTTTTGGTAAGTGCATTTATAAAAAGTCCTGTACCTCCACAAAAAATCGGAAGATTTCCCCTTTTGAGTATTTCACGAATTTTTTCTACCGCTTTTGGTTTCCATTCGGCGACATTCCATTCCTGAGAAGGATCGACAAATTCGAAAAGATGATGAGGAACACCTTGTTTTTCTTCTTCAGTAGGTGCGGCAGTTCCAATCGGCATATATCTGTACATCTGCCGAGAATCAGCATTCACAATCTCGCCATTATATTTTTTTGCTATTTGTACGGCAAGATCGGTTTTTCCGCTTGCTGTAGTACCAATAATACAGAGAATTTTTGGCTTTGATGATTTTTTTTGGAGAAAATCTTGGAAAGCAGCGAAGATCATGTTGGGAAAAAACAATTGAAGAATTTTATAATTTTTTATCCGATTCTATTTTTTTCAAAATCTTCTCTGTCTCAATTTCTGCCTGCTTCCAGCTCAAGGCATGTATTTTTTTCATGGCATCGGCGAGGTCTTCATTTTTCACAATAATCGCTAATTTTTGACGAGGAGAAACCATGAGAATCTTGTCGTCATAAATATTGATTTCCGGGCAAAATTCATACGCTTTTCTCGGGATAAACTTTGTTATTCTGAGGTGATCTTTGTCTTTTTGAGAGAGTTTATATGCTTCTTCCGAAAATGGAAAAATCGCTCGAATGAGTATTCCCCTTTCTGCTCTTCTTACATAGTATTCCTTGATATATTCGGGAATATAATCGTGAAGATCATCCACTGAAGCAAAGGCTAAAATTTCTTCCGAAGAACTCAAACTGTCTTCATATGCTTGAGTTACGCCATTTACTCCCTCGAAATACTGAAGTTTTGCGACATTTTGATGTTTTTCTTTGAGCGAATTGAGAAGGGGAAGGCATTTTTGCATTTCATGAAGTGTTCTTTGTGCATCAGCGACTCTTTGCGCTGAACGTTCTATAAGCGCATATGGATCGAGTGCGGAATAAAACTTCATGCTTTTTCTCAGGAAACAGGTGATGTACGCCTTTTTCGTGAGGCTATCGATAACGGAATACACTGTTGTTCGTTTGAGTCCACATTTTTTCGCCATAGTGCTTGCTGCCGTTTGACCAAGCGAGAGAGTGCACAAGTACACTTTTATCTCATTTTCTGTAAGACCAATGTTTTTCAGCGTGCTTCGGAGCATGACCGGAGGGAAAAATGAAAAAGGGGAATCTTTTCCGAATAATAAATGATGGAGAGAAATTTTAAAAATTGCAAATTCCTCCAGCTTTCACAAATGAAGCAACTATCCCTTTCTTAAGCCATTCAAGCGGGCATTATATCAAATGCTAAAGTGTTGTCTAGCTCCGACAACACTTTCGGTATTGTTTTTACAGCTTTATTAAAAGGGAAAAACGATATCCCGTTTTTTGGAAGTTTATTCCGATAAAGAAGCAGGATACGGTGGTATTGCTTCTTTTCCCTTTACTATGGTTTCTCCTCCCTCTTCGCGTTACTTAAACGGATATCAAATCGAAATTTATGACTTAAGAACTGGCAATATTGAAGTTATTGTCGAAATTCTTCCTGAAACCGATGTGGGTTTAGAGCAAGCACGAAGCGAGAGAAGATTTTGGGAGAAAAAGTGCAGTATTAATTGGGGCGTGCGAATCCGGAAGATTTCGAATGGGATGATTCATTAATGGAAAAGAAGCTGCGAATCCATTTTTCTACTGCAAAAATAAGATGATCTTCTTTTCCCGCATGAGAAGGAATTGCTCCTGTTTTTGTTCCCTCATCTATGTGTATAAGTTTTTCGTGCATAGTTCTGAGGTGTGTCATAGGGAAAAGAGCAGCTGTCTTTTGGGTATGTCGAAATATAAATGGATTTATTCCCACGTCTTCTGCGGATTTTTTCCCATCGAGTGCAACTCTCGTTAAAATAAGCTGACGCATGATAGAGCCGAGATCTCGGTACAGCACAACATAGGCGCTTTCACCGTTAAAAATCATCCGATGAAATATTTCAATAACTTCCTCTTCTTTTCCGCTTGAAAATGCGTTTGAAAGGGCAAATTGTATCGTTTCAAAGCTTGGTTCTGAGACTTTTTCAATATCTCGTTCGGAAATAGGCTTCTCTCCTGAGGTAAAGAGGATGAGTTTTTCAATTTCATTGGAAAGTTTCCAAAGGTTGGTCCCACAATATTGCCACAAATATTCTGCTGCTGCGGGAAGGATTTCTCCTTTTTTAGAAGCAATCATTTGCAGAATCCATTCGGTAAGTTCCTGATCTTTGAGTTCAGAAAATTCCTGAGAAGATTCTTTGTCTGCAATTTTTTGAAGTTCTTTCCATGCCTTTGTTCTGCGGTCCGGATTTTCGGAAATACAGATCACCACGATTTCTTCCGGAATTTCTTGAAGTATTTTTAAAATTTTCTCCTCATTCTCTTTTTCCTCTTCGCTTCTTTTTCCGCTTGATTCAAAGGGGAAAGATTCCAAAAAAATGATACGTTTTCCTGTCCCGAAGAATGGAATGGAAAACACCATTGTTTTGAGCATGTTCATATCAGTGGCTTTGGGATCAATTTCCACCTTTGAAACGTTGTATTCTCCATATTTCTCTACGGAAGCGAGAAATATCCTCTGAACATGATTTCTGAGTTGAAACGTTTCCGGGCCGGTGTAGGAGATGAGAGCGCCGGAGGGCATTGTAGGAAGTGATGCGCCAGAATTGTACCAGAGGCGATTACGAATTACGAATGACGAATTACGATTTTCAAAAGGTGAACTTCTGAAAAAATGTAAAATTTTAAAGGCAAAATGTAAAAATAAGTATAAAATTCTAATTTTTAAACATTGAAATTTTTGATTTTTTTTACATTTCACATTTTACCTTTTTCATTTAGCCGTAATTCGTCATTCGTAATTGATTCTTGAATCCATCTCAAAAACTCCTCATTTCCTCCTTCAATCGGAATTGAAACAATGCAGGGGCATTCGTATGAATGAAGTTTTTTGACCTCTTCCGTAATTTTCGGCACAAGTTCAGTTTTCGTTTTCACAATGAGCACTGCTTCATCAGCCGATGCAATTTTTCCTTTCCATCGGTATATCGATTTCATTTTTGGAAAAATATTCACACACGCGGCGAGTTTGGATTCCACAAAATGTCGACCGATTTTTTCGGCTTCAGAAGAATCTTTTGTCGTAATGTATAGGAAAGAAATTTGAGACATGAAAATAATTTAAAATTTAAAATTATTTGTGATATTTCTCATGCACCTCTTTCAAATGTGCATCCGTTACATGCGTATAAATCTGCGTCGTCGTAATCGACGAATGCCCAAGCATCATTTGTACTGATCTCAAATCTGCTCCATTTTGGAGCAGCGTTGTTGCGAATGAATGCCGAAGTGTATGCGGCGTCACTTTTTTGAGAATTCCCGCGAGTTTTGCGTATTTCTGCACAATATTTTCCACAACATTCCGCGAAAGTCTGCGATCATTTGGATTCAAGCCGATTTCCTTTCCTGATTTTTTGGAGTAGGAGATAAAAGCCGCTTTACAATTATCATCTCGGCATTTCAAATACTCCTCAATTTTTGTTGCCGCTTTTTCCGTCAGAAAGACAATTCGCACTTTTCGTCCCTTTCCGCGAACCCCAAATTCTCGTGTTTTTGTATTCACTTCATCGCGATTCAGGTGGCAGAGTTCAGAAACTCGAAGACCAGTAGAATACAGCGTTTCCAAAATTGCGGCATCACGCTTTCCAATGATTGTTTCTGACAAAGCTGATCTAAAAATTTGTTCAATTTCATCGAGCGAAAGAAAATCGATATGCCGTTCTGGAATTTTGGGAAGTTCAATTTTTTCTGGAGAAAGTGTATCGATGTCACGTTTGTGGAGAAATTTCAAAAATGCACGAAGCGCAATAAGGTAATAACTTTGAGTTTTTACAGAGAGCCTTTCTCCGAATTTCGTCTTTTGTCTTGAGAGAAAGAGTCGATACTCTTCAATTACATTTAGAGAAAGAGATTCTGCTGATTTTTCTTTTCCATAAAAATCAAGAAATCGACGAAGATATCGCCGATAATTTTCCAAGGTATTATCGCTTTGATTTTTGCCGATTTCACAGAAAATCAGGAAATCATCTACCAATTTCTCGAGGGATTTTGAAGAAGTGTCCATAGTAAGCAGTAAGCAATAAGCAATAAGCGGAAAGTAATTATTTTTGTGATTTCTTCCAACCATTAAGGATTCTTCCAGTTTCATTCGCTTTTTCAAAAACATCTTTGAATTCTGTTTCGTTAATGTATTTGAGATCTTTTGCGAGAATTAAATAGTACTTTGATTCTTCGAGAGAGGCTTCAGAAATATTATAAAAGTGTCGCGAATCTTTGTTGCCCCTCCTCTTGTACCCCTCGGCAATATTCGCAGGAATAGAAATAGATGATCTTTTTGGTTGAGAAGTAAGAGAGAAGAGTTCTTCTTTTGGGAATTTCTTTGTAAGTTTATAAATTTCAGGCACAAACCTATGTGCTTTTTGCCATGCAATAATATCCACAAATGTTCTTATTTCCATAAAAATATAAAAAACTTATTGCTTACTGCTTATTGCTTACTGCTTGCCCAATATACTCTTCAAAAAACACCTTCGCCAAGTTCTCCCAATCTTCAATCGAGAGATTCTGAGCCCGAAGGTCTCCCGAGACATTGCATTTTGTAAATATTTCTTCAATCTGATCGCTTGTTTTCAAAAACTTTTTCATAAGGACGTTTCGGATTTTTTTTCTTGGTTCAGCAAATCCGCGAAAGAGCATTTCCTCAAACACTTTCGGAGGAATTGAAATTTTCGGTTCAGAAAAAAGTTCAATTTTCAAAATTGCGGAATCAACTTTTGGCACCGGAAAAAAACTTTCTGCTCGCACTATTTGGATAATTTCTGGCACACCAAAAACCTTTACCATAAGCGACAAATGTGAATCACGGCCTTCTTTTTCACATATTTTTTCCGCGACTTCTTTTTGGACGAGAAGTACAATTCGGCTGGGACGATTTTCCACTTCACTCAGAAATTTTCGGAGAATTGGGGAAGTGAGATGATACGGAATATTGGAAATAATTTTGTACGGCTCTTTTGGAGGATCAAAATCGAGAATGTGTTTTTCAAAAATGGTGAGAAATTTACTATAACTTCTCGTCGCTTCTCTCAGCACTGGAAGAATTTCTCTGTCAATTTCAATCGCTTCCACTTTTGCTTTTGCGAGAAGAAGCGCTTGAGTGAGCACTCCCGGACCGGGACCAATTTCCACAATGAGTTCTCCTTCATGAACTTCCGCAGTTTCAACAATTTTTTCCAAAACTGATTTATTCACCAGAAAATTTTGTCCTAAGCGCTTTTTTGCCCAAACACTATATTTTTTGAGCAGGTTGCGAAGTTCGGAGAAGTGAGTCAAATCAATCATGTATTCTGGAAACATCGTGGACATTTTGGCATAATCTAGACTTAATTACGAATTACGAATGACGAATTACGAATTTTTGATAAGATGTGCTCTGACAAACTTCAAAATATGGATTTTCAACATGTTACTTTTCATTTTCGGGAATACGAATTTAATCGAGAAAAGGGGATTTTGTTTCTCAGGTACTCGCTCGATGACGAAATTCATTTTGAGGAAAAACTTATTTTCAATGTTTCTCTCATCGATTGGAATACCGTCAATTTAGACCTTCTTGATCGAACATTTTTTCATCTCCATCTCATCGGAGGAGTGAGTTATTACAAAACCTATTTGCCGAAAAAAATAGAAATTCATTCCGGAAAACTGAGTGAAAAACAGGCAGAATTCTGGAATACGCTCTATACAAAAGGACTTGGCGAATTTTTCTATCGAAACGATATCGATTTTCTGGGTCTTATCCATTTTCCCATTTCTATTTCTGAGCCGATTGCGCCAATTTCGCTTTCACTTCCAGAAAAGACATTGTTGCCGATGGGAGGAGGAAAAGATTCGATTGTTTCTGCTGAGCTTCTTCTCAGTCGTAACGAAGATTTTAGACTGTTCAGTTTAGAGGATCATGGTCCAATTGCGGAAACATCAAAAATTATTGGAAAACCGAGAATTCTCGTAAAACGCGAGCTTTCTCCTAAGCTTTTCGAGATGAATAAAAATGGCGCATATAATGGTCATGTGCCGATTACTGCGTACATCTCATTTCTCCTCCTCACAACTTCAGTTTTGTATGGATATAAAAATAGCGTACTTTCGCTCGAAAGAAGCGCGAATTATGGAAATCTTACATTTCATGAGCTCGAAATTAATCATCAATATTCTAAAAGTAAAGAATTTGAAGAGAATTTTATGGAATACGTGCGAAATTTTTTATCACCAGATCTTCGCATATACAGCCTGCTCAGACCGTATTATGAAATCAAAATTGCAAAAATGTTCGCGGAAATTGTCCAAAAAAAACCAGAATATTTGAAAGTATTTACGAGCTGTAATCGGAATTTCTCAATTCAAAAAAAGGAATCATCAAAACTCTGGTGTGGAGAATGTCCAAAATGCGCTTTTACATTTCTAATTTTGGCGCCGTTTCTTCCAAAAAAGATCATGATCGAAACGTTTGGAAAAAATCTTTTCGCTGATGAAAAACTTCTGCCAACTTTTCGAGAACTTCTCGGAATTTCTGATCACAAGCCATTTGAGTGTGTGGGAATTCCAGAGGAATCGAAATTAGCATTTGTTCTCATTCAAGAAAAAGGTGAATATGACAATGATATCGCGATGAAAATGTTTCAGAAAGAAGTTCAGATATCAGAAAATGAAAAGAAGAAACTCAAACAAGAAATTTTGAGCATTCATGAACTTTCCCCTAATTCCTAATTCTTGATTCCCCCTCCATGAAATCCACAGAATTTTCTGGCAGTAAAGTGCTCATTCTCGGTTTCGGAAAAGAAGGAATGGCAACTTTTGAGTTTCTTCGAGAAAAGTATAGAGATATGCGAATTGGAATTGCGGACAAAAAATTATTAAAAGATCATTCCAAAGCCGCTCAATTACTTCTTCAGGAACAAAATGTGGAATTATATTTCGGTGACGAGCATCTCCGACATTTTGAAGAATATGACATAGTGATCAAATCTCCCGGAATCACGAGAAGAATTCCAGAAATTGAAAAAGCGATTCAAAATGGCATTCAGTTCACAAGTGCGACGAATATATTTTTTTCTGAAGCGAAAGGAGAAATTATTGGCGTTACGGGATCCAAAGGGAAAAGCACCACTGCGACGCTCATTTTTCGCATACTCAAGAAAGCTGGAAAAAATGTCGAGCTTGTGGGAAATGTCGGGAAACCCGCTTTGGAATTTTTGAAGACTGATTCTGAGAACAAAATATATATTTTTGAACTTTCCAGTTATCAGCTCGAAGATCTCGAAATTCCGCCAAAAATTGGAGTTATTACGAGTTTTTTTCCAGAACATCTCGATTATCACGGAAGTGAAGAAGCGTACTTTGCGGCGAAGATGGGAATATGCGCGAATATGAAATCTGATGACATTCTTGTGTACAATGCCAAATTTGAAAAAATTCGAAAATTTGTGGAGAAACTTTCTTGTCGAGTCCTTCCGACAAACGATGGAAAATCGAGTCTTATCCAAGATGGAAATCTCATTCATAATTCGGAAAATATATTGCGGATTTCTGATGTTCGCATTCTCGGAACGCATAATCTCGAAAACATTCTCCTCTGCATTGCCGTGGCAAAATTATTCGATGTTGAAAATTCAGTTATTCAAGCTGCAGTGAAGGAATTTAAAGGGCTTGAACACCGTCTCGAATTTATCGGAGAATTTCGAAAAATTCGATTTTTTGATGATGCGATTTCCACAACTCCAGAATCCGCAATTGCCGCGATTTCTGCATTTGGAAATGATCTCGGAACGCTTATTCTCGGAGGATATGATCGCGGACTCAAATTTTCTGAGCTCACAAAAGAAATTCTCGCGCGAAAAGTTCCAAATGTCATTCTCATGCCGGACACCGGAAAACGAATTGCGGATGAAATAAAAAATTCTGTTCGTGATTTTTCTCCGAATATAACTTGGAGTGATACTCTTTCTGATGCTGTTCAAAAGGCGTATGAAGTGACTCCGTCAGGAAAAGTATGCGTACTTTCTCCGGCATCACCGAGTTATAATCAGTTCAAAAATTTCGAAGAAAAGGGGAGAATGTTTAGAGAAGATGTAGTTCGATTCGGTGCGAATTGATATGGACTTTATAAGATTTTAAATTTTAAATTTTGAATTTTAAATTATCTCCAAATTTCCTTGATTCTGCTTTTCGAAAACTCACGAAAAATGAGTTCACCTCATTCCAAAATTTGTATACAAATTTTGTTCAAAAGAATTCAGAATTAAATCTTTCCGCCATTCGCGATGAGCAGGGGATTTGGGAAAAACATTTTTATGATGCGCTTCTCGGAGCAGAATTCATTTCTGATTCCGATGCAAAAATTCTCGACCTTGGTTCTGGCGGTGGATTTCCCGCATTTCCGCTCGCGATAGTTTTTCCTGAAAAGAAGTTTTTTCCATTCGATTCCGTCGGGAAAAAAATGAAGGCGGCTCAAGAAATTGCGCAAAAATCTGGAATCGAGAACGTCTCGACAATTGTTGGTCGTGCCGAAGAATTAGGGCAACAGCAAAAATATCGAGAGCAGTTTGATGTTGTCACGGTTCGCGCATTCGCTTCATTTTCTGTCTGCCTTGAACTCGCTTTTCCGTTCGTGAAAGTTGATGGAAAAATTCTTCTGTATCGTGGACCAGAATCCGAAGATGATGCAGAGCTTCTCACAGAAGCGTTTGGAGGATTTTTACGAAATCGAAAAGTCGGAAAACTTCCGAGTGGTGATCAACGGGAGATTTGGGAAATTGTGAAGTTGTATCCAACGGAGAAGAGATTTCCGAGAGGAAATGGAATTCCGAAAAGTATGCCGATGACGCTGGAGGGTTTTGAATTCTAAATTTTAGATTTTAGATTATTTTTATGAATACCAGAAAAGGTATCATTGCAGATTTTAAGAAGCTTGAATGGGGCTGGGAAGAGGAATGGGTAAAGAAAATACAATCAAAATATAAGAAAGGAATTAAAGAGGGAAGTCAGGAATTTTTGGTTCTGGAAACAGATGAAAATATTGTTGGAGAAATTCATATTTTTTGGAAAAAACAAGATACAGATGAGGCGGATGGAAAGAAAAGAGCATATCTTTGTGCTTTTCGAATTCATCCAGACTTTCAAGGACAAGGATTGGGAAGAGCTCTTTTTCAACGAGCAGAAAAGCGAGTACAAGAAAAATCTTTTACAGAAATTACGATTGGCGCGTATAAACATGAACCTGAATTACAAGATTTATACAAAAGATGGGGTTTCACCGAGTTTGTGAAAGAAAACATTGAAGAATCAACCGAAGGAAAACCAATATATATTTTGCTTCTGAAGAAAATTGTTATTTAGGGTCTGATACAAATATGTAGTAAATCGTAAACAGCATGTATTCGTAGGATCCTGAATTTTTTGGGTCATCCAAAAATGGAAGATTCATTTTTCAGCAGTACAATTTTTTCGTACACTTGCTCTCATGGATCCCTTCAAATTCTTGATACAGGAGTTGTTTTGATTTATACTCTCAGCAGAATTAAAATTTATTTATGAAATTAGCAAAACTTGCATTCAAGCTGCCTGTATCAATTTTTAAAGAAGGAAAGCAGTATGTGGCATACACTTACGCTTTAGACCTCTCTACATCGGGAAAATCATTAGAACAGGCGAAAGCGAGATTTTTCGAGGCGGTAACGCTGCTTTTTGAAGAATTAGTGAAAAAAGGAACATTAGAGCGGGTTTTACTGGAACTTGGTTGGGAGAAGAAGAATAATAAAAATTGGTTTCCTCCGGTCCAAATATCAAACGAGATTGAGACTCTTGCTCTTGCAGTTTAGTTATGCCCAGAATTACACCCATATCTTGGAAAAAATTTGAGAAGTTTTTGCTATTTATTGGGTGCAAATTCATCAGAGAAAAAGGGGATCATAGAATTTACGACAGATCCGGAGTTAATAGACCGGTTGTTATTCCACGTGAAAGGCAATTGCCAATTTTTGTTATTCGTAACAATTTACGAATACTCAATATAAGTCATGATGAATATCTCGAAATTCTTGAGAGAATTTAGAGATTTTGCGAGAGAAGGACTTCTGAAAAAATAACTTCTCCAGCTCGGCGAAGTGTTTTCCACTTCGCTGTTTTTTTATGTATTTTTCACGTTTCCTCTTCTAATTTTTTCATATCAGCATCTCGTAATTGTTTCATGTTTTTTGAAGAAATAACGCTTTTTCCCGTGTGTTTTTCAATTTCTTTTCTCGTATTTCCGGCAATTTGTCCGCCTTCTCTCGCAACCTGTGTATTTTGATGAAAATTGTGTGGTTTTTTCTCTTTGGAAATTTCTGTTGTCGTTGCTTCCGCGAGCATGTTTAAAACAAGTTCAAGATTCGTCATGTTATCGCGCAAACTCTCTTTTTTGAGGCTCTTCAATTTTTTGTATTCTTTCACGCTTCTTCCTGCCCATGCTTTGGTAATTTCATTCGTTAAGATGGCAAATTCTGATTTTTTCTCAACTCCTCGCTCTCTCCACTCATCCGTAAGCTCTTTTCGGACTTCAATACTTTTGAGTCGCTGATTAATCCATTCTTTGGAATATCCTTTTTGCAAATATGTTCGCATCGCCCGATCAAAAGCAAGCTCGGGATCTTCATGCTCTTCAATTCGTTCGTATCCTACTTGAGCAAGCCAGAGTTTAAATGGCTCGGCTTTTGGTGATGGAATCGATTGGATCAAACGCAATAGCGTTTCTGTATCTGCCACATCAGTGAGATAATATTTGCCATCGGAGGACATCATTTTCAGTTGACTACAATTTGTAGCCAACTGACTTCCTTCCTCTTTGAGTCTGGCTTTTAGGACACTCCAGTATTTTCTCGAATTGGCACTTTCCGTTAAAATTTCGATTATATCAATGATTGAGAAGTACCACAGTTCTTTTTCTTCGTCCCAATAGCGACGAACTTGCTTTTGATTGAAGAGCGCAATGGAACTTTCTTTTTTGGACATAATTTTTGGAAAAAATTCATCATGCGCATTGTAGTGAGCAGGAATAAAATCTCAAAGCTCGGTAAAATACACTGTTCCCAAAAATGGCTTACAAATTGGGAAAAACGAATTATTTTTCTGTCGACGGACTCCGACGACAGATTCGCTTAAAAGTTGCTCCGCAGGGAACACTTGCTCCAGTTGCGAAAAAATCGCTGATCTTAAGTTAGTCTTTTCTGAAGAATATACCGTTATCATCTCCTACAAACCCTGCGTGTTTCAGTTGTTCTAAAAATAATTCATCGGTACCGAAAGATATAAAAGGTTCACCATGTTTCTGAACGCGATAGATTTCTCTTGAGAGAGCCATAGCTATTGTTTTTGGCTCTATGCCAATGCGTTTACATTGTCCTTCAAAGATTTCCTTCGCAAGGAATAAAAATTGAGCAATAATTGCAGTGTCTGAAGATTTCTTGGAGAGAAAGCGATATGCGTCATCACCAAATATTCTGACTCTAGTAGAGCCAATTACTTGCCCTATTGAATCGGAGGAGGTAAAAAGATCAACCCCTGCATATTCCCTTGCACCTTTTTCAACGCAATAGTCTCGAAAGCGTGTACAAGTTCCTGGTCCTAATTCAATAATTTCATTACCACGAAGTCTATTGGAAATTTTTGAATCTTCGAGTGCATTCTGCACACTGCTCCAAAAATTTCCTTTTTTTCCAGTAGTCGGGCTGACTTGCTCAAGTCCCCCCACTTCTCCCGAGAACATCCGATCCCATATTCTATCGGGCTCTATGCCTTGGTATGGATCTTGAATTATTTCAGGCATTTTAGGCTTTATAAGTGATATTTACGTTAAAACATTTTTATTATTTTGTCAACAACAAAAAGTTCTAACAATTTAACCACTAACTTTCTCTGCGTTTTTTATTATTTTGCTTAATTCATTTTTATACGAAGTGTTTTTTAGCCTCGTGACCTTTCCCCCAATCCCCATTATACTTCATTTGCTTTCAATCCGTAATTCGTAATTAATCCCATGCCGAAGGCCTATTCTCCCCAAGACCACTACTTCCATCTCGCCAAAAAGCGCGGGTTTCGTGCGCGTTCCGCCTTTAAACTTGAGGAAATTCTCGAAAAATTTCCACATCTTCTTCCCAAAAAAGCGAAAGTGATTGATCTTGGCTCTGCCCCAGGAAGTTTCCTTCAAGTGCTCCTCGAAAAAATGCGAAAACACGGGAAAATTCTCGGAATTGATCTCCAAAAAATTGAGAGATTTCCCGGAGAAATTGCAGAAATTCACCTTCTCCAAAGAGATATTTTTTCAGATATCGTAGCGGCAGAAATTCAGAAAGTCTTCCCCGAAAAAGTCGATCTCATCACTTCTGACCTTGCTCCAAATACCATGGGGGTAAGAGATGTCGATCAGTGGAAAAGTGTCGAACTCAATCAAAGAGTTTTGGAGCTTTGTAAACGTTTTCTCAAGCCAGGCGGAAATCTCATTACCAAAATATTCGTGGGTGAGGATTTTCAGGAATTTTGGAAAGGAGAATTTCAGAGAAAATTCAAAAAATCCAGAACGTTTAAGCCAAAAGCGTGTCGGGACAGGAGCTTTGAAACGTTTTTGATTGGAGAAGGATTTCAGTAAATTACGGAAGACGAGTTATGAATTACGGTAAAAACGATATCTTGCGTAACTCGTCTTTCTTCATTCGTAATTAAATACGCTTTTCTTCCGCCAAAATTTCTGCTATAATTACACGATACAAAAAAAAACAAACACAAACGAAAAAATGAATAAAAAAATTGGTGCTATTTTGGCTTCCGCTTTCATTTTTCTTTCTCTGCTGAAGGATATCCCTGAGGCGCAGGCAGCTCAGGGAGTTCCAAGATTATTGCATCATCAGGGGAGAATTTTAGATCGCAATGGAAATCTTCTCGGAGGTGCTGCTGGGAGAGATTATTGTTTCCGTTTTTCTCTCTATGGCGACGCAACGGTTGGTGGCGATCCTGATATCAAACTTTGGCCGCTAGTAAATCCGCTTCCTGCAACAATGACCGTAAATGTGAAAAACGGTATTTTTGATGTGAATATTGGATCAGGAGACGATGCTCTTACGTATAACTTTGAAGACAACGACAGCGTTTTTTTGAACGTTGAAGTTGTGGCTCAAGTAAACAATTCTTGTGTCGGGGTAAATTTTGAAAATCTAAGTCCGCGACAAAGAGTCGTTTCTTCTCCTTATGCACTGAATGCAGCTATGGTTCGAGGGTTCACTCCCTCAGAATCTGCAAGCGGTAATCAAATTCCTGTCCTAACAAATGGGGATTTAATTTTGTCTTCTTTAGCTCCTGGACTCTCTCTCGGTACTGCGGGAGTGAAGCTTACAGGAGATGGTGATGGAGCTCTTACTTTTCTCGGAATGGGAAATGGAACCGATGAAGATTTAACTTTTAACTTCGATGATGTCGAAAACACTATTTCCATAACTTCTTCTACCGGTGTTACTACTGTTGATTTTGGAGCTATCGGTATTTCGGCTGCCACTCTCAACACTGGACAAGGTGCGAATGAACTCTACGATATGAATCAGAATGTTCAGACTTCTGATGCTGTTCAATTTGCTTCTTTCCAAATTGATTCAAATAGTACAGGTGTGAATCTCGATACTGATGCAGATGGAATGCTCATTATTGCGGGAACAGGAGATGGCTTTGATGAAGATCTTCGTTTGAATCTCGATGATACAGAAAATACTGTTTCCATAACTTCTGCGACTGGTGTTACGAATGTCACGTTTTCTTCAATAGATGTAATCGTTCCGACCGAAGTCTATGATGCCAATGGATGGAATGGAGACAATTCTGTTCCGACTAAAGATGCGGTACGAGATAAAATTGAAGCTTTAGGACCTGGAGGAAGCGGAGATATAACAGCCGTTGGAGATGTTGGTGATGGTGCCGCATTCGATGGAACTCAAGGAACAACACTTACGTTTAATGATGCTGATGGCGACAAAACATTTAAATATGATACAGCAAATAATTGGTTTGAAGTAAATGCTCCTCTTGCCATTGGTTCGGCTGGTGTAAAACTCAGTGATGATGGTGATGGAGCTATATCTCTTCTCGGAATGGGAGACGGTTTTGATGAGGGGGTAACTCTTAATCTCGATGATACGGAAAATACAGTCTCCATTACTTCTTCTACGGGAGTTACTACTGTTGATTTTGGTGTTCTTGGCGTCTCTGCTGCAACAGTTAATACAGGTCAAGGAGCGTATGAAGTTTACGCCATGGATCAAAACGTTCTTACAACTTCCGCGCCTACATTCGCAACGGTAAATACAGGTCAAGGCGCTTATGAACTTTACTCTATGGATCAGAATGTGCTCACGACTTCCGCACCTACTTTCGCAACAGTTAATACAGGTCAAGGCGCTTATGAACTTTACTCTATGGATCAGAATGTCCTCACGACTTCTGCTCCTACTTTTGCAACAGTTAATACAGGTCAAGGCGCTTATGAACTTTACTCTATGGATCAGAATGTCCTCACGACTTCATCTGTACAATTCGCTGATCTCGCTCTCCTTTTCGGAGCAGGCAATGATGCGACCATTGATGCCGATACGACGAATACGACTCAAACGACTGGTGTTCTCAATATCGATGTCGGTACTCAGACAAATACTGCTTCCGGTATTAATTTAAAACTCGTGGATGATAATGGAGATGCTGGCGCTGATACTCTCTACGGTATGGTTCTCGAAGTTGATGATAATGCCACTGATGTCGATGATACCACGTATGGTCTTTATCTCGATTCCCTTTCTAATGGTGTTACAGATACTGATCAGGTGGCTTCTGCTCTTCTCGCCATTGATAACTCTGATGCCGATGATGCAATAGCTGATGGTATCCTCTTCATCTCTGCTGGCGGTGGATTTACTGATTTTATTGATACTCCTTCTTCTGTCTTTAAAGTTACTGGAGCTGGCGCCATCACTGGTGCAACTATTGATACGGGGCAAGGTGCGAAGGAAGTTTATAGCATGGATCAGAATGTCCTCACGACTTCTGCTCCTACTTTCGCAACAGTTAATACAGGTCAAGGCGCTTATGAACTTTACTCTATGGATCAAAATGTACTCACGACTTCATCTGTCCAATTCGCTGATCTCGCTCTCCTCTTTGGCGCTGGAAATGATGCGACGATTGATGCTGATACGACGAATACGACTCAAACGACTGGTGTTCTCAATATCGATGTCGGTACTCAGACAAATACTGCTTCCGGTATTAATTTAAAACTCGTGGATGATAATGGAGATGCTGGCGCTGATACTCTCTACGGCATGGTCATCGAAGTCGATGATAATGCCACTGATGTGAATGATACTACTTATGGACTCTATATTGATTCTTTAGATAATGGCGCAGCGGATACTGATCAAGTGGCATCTGCTCTCATTGCTTTAGACAATTCTGATGCAACCGCGGCTGATGTCGTTGATGATGGCATCGTCTTTATCGCTGGTTCCTTTGCCAATGGTATTGATATGTCAGGCGCTGATATTACTGTTGCGGATATAGTTCTGGAACAGGGAGAAACTATTGACAACACTGTTGACGGAGAAATTCTCTTAACTGCCACTACGACTGATATTTCCGGACTACTTGAAGCCGGCTCGTCTAACATTGCCGTTACTCTTGCAACTGGAATGATTGATGCCGATGCGATTACGCTCGCTCCAAATGATGGCGCAGGTGGGACTGCATCAGCATCAGGTCTTGAAACTGGAAGTGATGGGCTCACCCTTCTTCAGGGCTGTACTGATGGGCAGCTCTTGGAATGGACAGATGCTGGTGGTTGGGCATGTGCGGCAGACGATAACTCCGGCGGCGCGACCGCGCTGAACGCTCTTCTCGCCAACTCAACGGGTGATGATGCCGCCCTCCTCAACGCGGACAACACCATTGAATGGGACTGGGCGCTCACCAGCGCGGGCTCGAAAGCTTTTACTATCGCTGAATCCACTGCAGGCGCCAACGGTGTCGGGGACCAACACTTACTAAAACTTGCCACCCTGGCGACGTCAACTGCCGGTCCTCTCGAAATCGTCTCTAATAGCGCCGATGGTGGAGATGTAGAAATAAACTTAAATTCAGCAGGAGATTTTGAAATTCAGGATGCCGGCACTGCGTTTGTCACTTTCAGTGATGCGGGACTTACCACCTTTGTGAATGATGTGGACTTCACCCTCGGGGCGGGCGAAAATCTGAATATTACCGCTTCCGCCGCTTCCACAGCGGACATTGTTGCGATCAACAATTCAGGTCAGGCCACCGTCACGTCTGGAACTGATGGGGTCGCTCTTACTTTTGTTCAGGGCGCTGATGCCGCCGCGGACACGAACTATGGAATGAATTTGGCAGTCTCCACAACCGGAGATCATGCGGGCGATGTTCTCGCCGGAATAAATATCGACTTGACAAACGCCTCCACGGCAGCCGGCGGACAGCGGGGACTTGTCATTACCAATATTAATGATGCTGCTGATGCCACCACGGAAGCGCTCATCGCCCTCGACAACGCCGAAGGCGCTGCCTCGACCGTGACGGATGCGATCATCATTACTTCCTCTGGAGTAAATGGAGGAGTAGTGGATGCGATTGATGTATCTGCCGCCAATATTACGACTGCAATTCGTGTGAACGCTAACGCTATTGAAGCCACTGAATTGGACTTCAATGTTGCTCCAACTGGTTCCACTTCTTCTCTCTCTATTGTCACAGATAATCCAGCCGAAGATTTCACTCTTGAAGTTACTGGCGCTACTGACTCTTCACTCTTCCTCTCCTCCTCTGGCACTGGCGCTGATGCTATGAAACTTACCACCACAGCTGGAGGTCTCGATATCTCTGTCACCGGTGATGCCGGTGGTGAAGATCTTGATATTACTACGGTCGGTGCGGCAACGGAACTTCGTCTCTCTTCCGGTTCCACTGTCGCCGATGCCATTGCTATTTCCTCCACTGCCGATCAAGGCGGGGTTCATATCTTAGCCGGTGATGGAGAAGTTGCCGCTGTAGGAACCGCTGAAGCTATTGAACTCCGCGCTACCTCGGATACTATCGTTGCCCTTACGGCAGCAGGGTCATTGGTTGTTGATGGTGACACTACGAATTCAACCAATACTGACGGCGCTCTTGATATTAATGTTGGAACTACCACCACTGGAGCGATGGCGGCAAATATCACCATCCAAGATGATACGGGAGATGGAGGAGCTGATACTATTTATGGTTTGGTGATCAATGTGGATGATAATGCTACTGATGTGGATGATACCACGTATGGTCTTTACCTCGATTCTCTTTCTAATGGTGTTACCGATACCGATCAAGTCGCTTCCGCTCTCCTCGCTATTGATAACTCTGACGCCGATGATGTCATTGCTGATGGGATTCTCTTCATCTCTGCTGGCGGTGGGTTTACTGATTTTATTGATACTCCTTCCTCTGTCTTTAAAGTAACTGGTGCTGGCGCTATCACTGGTATCACTCTCAATACTGGTCAAGGCGCTTATGAACTTTACGCAATGGATCAAAATGTTTTAACGACTTCTACTCCTACTTTTGCATCCGGCAGTGTTCTCGGTTCTCTGACCTTTACTACCAACAATATCGCTGATTCTGGAGCTCTTACCATTAAATCCGCAACGACCAATGCTCTCACTCTCGATTCCGGCACGACAGGAAATGTAAATTTGGGAACCGGAAACAATGCGAAAACAATCGCCATCGGTACGGGCACTGCGGGAAACACATTTAATATCGGGACTGATAACACCACAAAAGATACTATTAACATCGGATCGGCGCTCGATGATGTCGCTATCACTGGAGATCAATGGAGTATTACCAACGCGGGTGTTCTCACGGTTGCATCTTGTACAGGTTGCGGTGCTGGTCATATGGATCTTTTAGCGGAAAGTACATTAGGTGGCGCCGCTAATACTATTACTCTCAATGTTGCGGCCAGGGAATTTATGAATTGCTATGTGTCAACGAAGGGGAATACTGCTACTGCAATAACCTATCTCCGATTTAACGGCGATTCTGGGAATAACTATGATTACCAACTCAACTATAATATCGCCACTGCCTTCGTTGAAACACAAGGTCTTGCGCAAGCTCAGATCGTGCTTGATACCACCGATACGGAGTCTTGGCACGGACAAATTCAAGTAGCCAACTTCTCTGATGCAGATAAGAGTATGTGGATGAGGGCAAATCGTACGGACGCATCAACTGGTCCTGACAACTTCTTTGGAAGCGGAAGTTGGCATAACACTGCGGCCCAAATTACAAGCGTAGCATTCTTAACCTCCGCCAGCACCTTCCTCGCTGGCTCTCATGGTTGGTGTGAAGGACGCAATGTCGCTGACTATGCGGAAAATTATTACAGCAAGGATTTACACATCGAAGCCGGAGATATCGTAACACATGACCCAAGCCTACCTGCCGGAATTCAAAAATCCAGCAAGCCCTATGACCCTCAACTCATTGGAGCAATTTCCACAGATCCTGCCATCGTACTCGATGACGCCATCGGCTTTGGTGAGGGTTGGCAATATCCGGTAGCTTTAGCAGGACGTATTCCGGTGAAAGTAAACACAGAAAACGGACCAATAAATTCCGGAGATCCCTTAACGTCTTCTTCTGAGCCCGGTATTGCCATGAAAGCAACAAAAGCAGGAGCTATCATTGGACTCGCTATGGAATCATATGACGGAGAGGGAGTTGGGAAGGTTCTCACTTTTGTGAAAACATCCTACTATAATGGTACATCAGTTCCAGATCTTATTTCCGGATCTGAAGAGGGGATCCTCAATGCAGACGAAAGAACCAATACGAGCACATCAATATTGGATTACATTGTTAATGAGAGACTAAAATATACCGAAGATACGGCTCTTTCAGAAATAACGGCAGACCGCGTTGTGGCGGGACTTGAAGTCATAACCCCAAAAGTTTTGGCAGGAGAAGTAGCAACTGACCTTCTTTCAACTGCGACTGGAACGGACTTGACCATAGGACTCGGCCCTGAAGGAAAATTGATCATTGCATCTCTCACTTCTTCTGCAGATGATTCACCAAATAATGAAACAAGAACACCGGTTATTACTTTCGATGCTCTTGGAAATGCCTTTTTCGCTGGAGAAGTAACCGCAGAAAAAGTGAGCGCGAAATCCATTGATGGTCTGGAAATTATTACGGAAAAGATTTCGAAAATATCGAGTACCGTTGACGGTCTGACCTCATACCAAACATGGGCGACTCCAGAAAGTGTGGAATCTCTCGCGACGCTTATTCAAGGTCTGAGTGACACATCAGTAGGACTCGATACGAGAATTACCGCGCTGGAATTTCAAACGCCAAATTTTGCCACTATCGAGGGACTCACAACGCTGAGTGAGACAACTACGACATTGCAAACAAATTTCGATGCAGAGTCACTGAGGTTAGATGGACTCGAATCACGTATTACTGCTTTGGAAAATGGAACTGGAGTGAATTTGAGTGAACTCTCCGTTTCTCAGAGTTTATCGGTAACGGGAAATACGACTCTTTCTGGCGGTCTTGTAGTGAATACGATTAGTGGTATTGGGGATTTCTTGAATCTGATGACCGATACAAACCTTATTGGACGACCATATTTCAATGCAGATACTGCTGGATTCGCCGTTATTCAGAAGGACGCTTCTCAAGTAGAAATACCCTTTGAAAAAGAATATTTGGATCCGCCGGTAGTTACGGCATCTATCGCGATGACCGACACTGAAGATCATGCGCTTCAAGAAACATTGGAACAGATGCTCCTCACGAGCGATCTCCGATTTATCGTAACTCGAATACATTCCAAAGGATTTACGATACTTCTGAATAAACCAACAACTTCTGATGTTCGGTTCAGCTGGATTGCCCTCGCAGTAAAAAATGCGCGAACGGAAATGAGCGAAGAAACTTATGCAAACGCGAGTGAACCTCCGCCCGAAGATGAGGTCACTTCTGGGGAGGTGACTCTCGAGAGCGAACATCCGCAGGAAGTACCTCCTTCTCAGCCTCCAGAAACAACCGAACCACCACCAGTTTCTTCAGAGGAATCACCTCCTGAAATTCCTGAAGGAGAACCGAGTACTCCATCCGAACCTCCGCAATTAGAAAATGAAAATCTTCTCTCGTCTTCACCGAACATTCCTCCCGAAATTCCAGTTGAGGAAACGTCGCCAGTGGAATCGGAAGTTCCGACTGAAGAGCCAGTTCCTCCAATGCTCGAACCTGAAACTCCGTTTACATCTCCTCCTGCTGAATCTCCAGAGCTCTAAGTGAAGAGCTAGAAGCTAAGAACTAAAATCGGGAAATAGATTTTTCTGCGCTTCTTTGCTCTTAATTTTTCGCTATTCGCTTTTAGCTCTTCGTTTTAATTTGTCTTGTGAAGAAAATGAACGGGTGCTAAATTTGCACCGAACATTTCTTTTTTTATAAAAAAAAGTCTATGAAAAAATTTTCCCTCTTTTTAGTTTTTGTCCTTCTTGCTGGAAGCATTGGCTTCAATGTCTATTTTCAAAAACAACTTTCTGAACTGAAAACGAATCCTCAAAAAGTTGCACAAGAAGAATTAAAAGCATTGGTGGTAGAAGTAGGAAAAGTTATTGTTCTCCCGGCAGGTGAAGACCCCGTCATCGCCACCGTGACGAAGCCGGAAGCTCTCAAAGAACAAACATTCTTTGCGAATGCAAAAGAAGGATTTAAAGTCCTCATTTATCAAGCAGCAAAAAAAGCATACCTCTATGATCCATCAGCAAAAAAAATTGTAGAAGTGGCTCCAGTGAATATTGGAGATGCAGCGTCCAAGACTCCTGTTACGCCTGATGGAAATGTGCCAACGGATAAAGTAACGCCACCAAAAGAGTAGATCCTCATTCAGCGGTGAAAATTTTGCTTAAAAATTTTGAGAAATAATGAGCATTCGGAAATACTCCATCATTCTTTCGTGCTTTTTTCTAATAACTTTTGTCTTAGCGACTTCTGTAGCAGTAAGAGCAGATGAATATTTGAGTCCGAGTTTTGTTCTAAAGGATTCAGTAGTCGCTCTCGAAGGAGGAAGGTCAAGTACAGAAACTTTCCAGTATTTTAGCAGTTCAGGACAACTCCCTTCCGGTGAAGCAACAAGTGAAACATTTGTTCAAAGAACAGGTTTCCTCTTTTTCCCCACAGCATCATCTTCGGTCATTACTGCAACTCCGGGAAATGGAAGTGTTTCTCTGGCATGGTCTCCTTCAACGGGAACACTCGGAAACGTGAGTAATTATCTCGTGGGAATTGCAACAAATCCTGGCGGTCCATACACTTTTGAATCGGTGGGAAATGTTGTAGCTTTTGTGAAAAGTAATCTCACCAATGGAACGACTTATTATTTTATTGTAAGAGCTCAGGCAGGCGGAGAAAGTCTTTCGGAATCAGCAGAAGTTTCTGGCGCTCCAGTAGCGCCAGTTCAGCCGCCACAGATTCCACCGGCTTCTGGTGGAAGTGGAGGTGGTGGAAGTAGCAGTAGTACCGTGCCTTCCACTCCTTCAAATCCAACAAATCCGAATCCAAATGCAAATGATATTTCTACTGGAGTCATTTTTCTCGGACGAGCATATCCACTCAGCAGAGTTACTGTTCTCAAAGACGGACAAAAAGCGATCATGAGTATTGCTGGTCCTAACGGAGAATTTTCCGTTTCACTCCTCAGAATTTCTGCGGGAACTTATAATTTTTCTATCTTTACAGAAGATAGTAAAGGACTTCTTTCCGAACCATTTACGTTTTCTATGAGCATCAACGCCGGCGCCGCTACCACCATTTCTGGAATTTTTCTTTCCCCAACTATCAGCATGGATAAGTCCGAAGTAGAGAAAGGTGAAGATATCGCCATATTTGGTCAGAGCATCCCGAACGCAAAAATCACTATTGCAGTAAACTCTGACGAACCTTTTTTAGAAAGTACAGTTTCGGATAACTCAGGAGTATATCTCTATGATTTTGATACGTCTGTCCTAGAGGAGGGTGAGCATCTGACGAAAGCAAAAGCTCGTCTGAAACAGGAAGTAACGCCTTTTGGGAAATCAGTAAGTTTTTTCGTTGGGGACAAAACTCTTCCGAAAGAAGAGGAAACATGTGGCAAAGCAGACGTGAATTGCGACGGAAAAGTAAACCTCGTCGATTTTTCTATTACTGGTTTTTGGTATGGGAGAACAGTCGATGGAGAGTTTCTCCAGATCGAAGAAATGGAATTGAATGGCGACGGGAAGGTCGATCTCGTGGATTTCAGTATCATGGCTTTTTACTGGACGGGATGATTTTTTTCATAATTGTTTACGAATTAGTGCAATTTCAGGAATTTTTAATTTCCAAATAAATCTTAATTTCTAATTTTTAAGCTCCATATGGAATTTTCTTTGAACGTCGCACGGTATCAAAAAATATTTGCAAAAGGAATTTTTGTGTTAATTTTATTTTTTTCCTTTTTTTCTCCTGTTGCCGCCAGTGAGTTTTTCTTTGGGACTCAGTCTCAAAATATTGGAAAGAACCAAATTTTTGAGGTGGGAGTTTTTCTGAATACTGAAGGCGAAGTCATCAACGCAATTGAAGGGAAAGTGGAATATCCGCCTTCTCTGCAGCTCCAAAAAATTCTGGATGGCGATTCTCTCATCAATTTTTGGATTCTTTCTCCAACTGTTCCAGAAAAATGCGAAAATTTTTGTGAAGTCCAATTTAGTGGGATTGTTCCAGGTGGAGTAAATACGCCAAGAGGATATCTCTTCTCTTTCGTTTTCGAAGCGAAAGATGTTGGAAATATCAATATCACCACAAAAGATGAACGAGTTCTTCTCAATAATGGAGAAGGTTCCGAAACAAAGATCAGAGTAGCCCCTCTGCTTCTCAATGTTTCTGAAGAAATATCCATTATTCCATACTTTCCTCCTTTTGATGTTGATCCTCCCGAAATTTTCACTCCAGAAATCAGTGAGGATCCATCACTTTTTGAAGGGAAATGGTTCCTCGTTTTCGCGACTCAAGATAAGAATTCGGGGATTGATCATTATGAAGTGAAGGAAAGTACTTCTTTTGGTAAAGCTGCCTTTGTAGAAACTGAAAGCCCCTATCTCCTCCAAAACCAAGATCTTACGAGTGATATTTCTGTGAAAGCAGTAGATAAGGCGGCAAATGAGAGAATTGCATTTTTACCAAGTTCTCACAAACTTTTCTGGTATCAAAATCCAGTGATATGGGCTATATTTCTGGGAGTAGGATTTTTGACTTTTGTGATGTGGGCAATGTTCCAAAAAAAACCAAAAAGACTCGCACATCATCTTGTTCTGTTCGGAATTCTCTTGGGAATGGCGGTTTTCTCTGGAGCAGGATCTGCTTCTGCCGCAAGTCTTTCGCTTTCACCGAGTTCAGGGACGTATGTTATTGGGCAAACTTTTTCTGTTTCGGTCTTTGTTTCGAGTAGTGATCAGGCTATGAATGCTGCTTCAGGAACGATACAATTTCCTGATGTCCTCCAAGTGACGAGCGTGTCCAAAAGTGGTTCGATTATGAACTTGTGGGCACGGGAACCTTCCTTTTCAGGAAATACTGTTTCATACGAAGGCGTGGTCTTAAATCCGGGCTACACTGGTGGCTCGGGGAAAATTCTGACAATTTCTGGGAAAGCCGTCTCTGCCGGAAATGGAACAGTAAGTTTTGCTTCTGGTCTCGTTCTCGCGAATGATGGGCAAGGAACGAATATTTTGAGCGGACTCGGGAGTGCTTCTTTTACGGTGACCGAACCTCCTCCAGAAAAACCACCAGCTCCAATCATTACTTCCCCAAATAAGCCAGAGCAAAATCCATGGTCTTCACGGGCAGAAGATCCTATTGTACTCAATATCAATCATCTCCCTGAAGCAACGGGAATGAGCTATGCCATGGATCATATTCCGAACAGTGAAGTCGACGCGATTTCGGAAAAAGTAATTGCTTCTGAGAGTTATAAAAATCTTGAAGATGGAATTTGGTATTTTCATGCCAGATACAAGAATGATCAGGGATGGGGACCAACAGGACATTTTAAAATCCAAATCGATAAAACACCACCACTTCCGTTTTCTCTCACTTTTCCCGAAGGAGGAGCCAGTATAAATCCCTACACACTGGTCATTTTTAGCACAACTGACGCCACTTCTGGAATTGACCATTATGAACTTTCCATTGATGGCGGAGATGTTCTTACCATAAGTCCTGAAGAAATAGATCCAGAGAAACCATTCGTCCTTCCAAAACAATCGGTTGGAAGCCATACCATCACTATAGACGCGTTTGATAAGGCATCAAATAGCACTGCCGCTTCAGGAGAATTTTCAATTATTCCGACAGAAGGAATCCTTCAAAAGGAAATAATAAATTGTCCGAATCAGGAGTCATCGAATCAAAATCAAACATCCCCAATCTGTTCTTCCTTAAATCCTTTAAATATATTTCTCATTCTCATTGTTGCTATCCTTCTGACTATTATTTTCATTTTGAAATTTCAATTTCTCCACCATAAGAAAAAGAAAAGTTTTAAAGAAAAAGTTGCCTTTATTGTTCAAAAAATCCCAAAGAGAAGGGCTTCAAAGAGGATAAAAAAGGGAAAAACCGTGAAATGAACACATACTCTTTTCTTGTTTCCAACTTTCTGCTACTCTCCAAGCCCCAACGGATTTTACTATGGACCTCAGAGAAACATGGGAAGCTATTTTACATACGCTTTCCGAAGAAATTAGTCGGGCGAATATGATCACATGGTTTCAGCGAACCGCGCTTCTTTCTTGTGAATCAGGCGTTATTACGATTGGTATTCCTCGTGAGTTTTTTCGTTCTTGGCATGTTCAGAATTCAGCAAAAAAAATACTGCAAGCGGCTCAAAAGTTTTTTCAAAGTGCAACTTCAGTGGAATTTCAAGTTGATGGAAAATTAGAGGATGAAAAGGATGAACGGGCAGTGAATGTTCTTGAGCTTTTTCCATCTGAAAAAACAAAAATTCGGAAACTTCCCAATCGTGCTGAGGTAAAAATTGATAATGAAATCGTGAGCAAAATGATTCAACCAAAATATTTACTTCAAAATTTTGTTGTTGGATCAGAGAACAGAATAACATTTGCAGCCTGTAAAGCCGTTTCTGGAGCTCCCGGAGGAGAATATAATCCACTCTTTATTTACGGAGGAGTAGGACTTGGGAAAACGCATCTTCTTCAGGGAACTGGAAATGAAATTATGAAGAAACACCCGAATAAAGTTGTGCTTTACCTCACGGCAGAAAATTTTGTGAATGAGATCGTAGACGCGCTCCAAAAAAGAAAGATGGAGCAAATGCGTCAAAAATATCGAAAAGTTGATATCCTCATTCTCGATGATATTCAATTTTTTGCGGGGAAAGATCGGAGTCAGGAAATCTTTTTTCATCTATTTAATGATCTCTACGATGCCGGAAAACAAATTATTATTTCTTCCGATCGTCCGCCTTCAGAACTCGAGCTTACGGAAGATCGCTTGAAGAGCAGATTTGCGATGGGAATGGTGGTTGATGTGCATTTTCCGGATTATGAAACGCGACTCGCGATTCTTCAAAATAAGGCGCAAGAGCAGTCTATTCTCCTCGAAAATGAAATTCTCAATTTTATTGCCTACAATGTCCATCACTCGGTTCGGGAGCTCGAAGGAGTTTTAAAGCAGGTGAAGGCACAAGAGGAATTCGAAGGCGTTCACCCAACCGTTGCCTCGGTGGCGAAAATTTTGAGAAAACTCTATAAAGATCAGGATATTGTTGGATACGACGAAGAAAAAAATCCTCCTCCATCGAACGTCCGAACTATGGAAGAAGTGGTGGAAAGAATTAGTGATTTCTATTCCGTGACAAAAAGCGACGTCCTCGGAAAATCTCGAAGTCGAGAATATGTTGTTCCGCGCCAAGTCGCCATGTTTCTCTGTAAAAAATATCTCAAATTTTCTCTTCAGCGCATTGGAACATATTTTGGAAATCGAGATCATACTTCCGTTATGCATTCCATTGATATGGTGCAGAAGAATAAAAAAATAGATTCCCAGTTTTGGAAGGATGTGAATACAGTTCGGCAGGAAATGGGGTTCTAGAGAGTACAAAGTACAAAATACAAAGTACAAAGAATTCCGAGATTGAATGGAAAATTCAAGGATTATAAGCACCACCCCTAGAGGAGATCAGAAATGACTTCATTTGGAGTACGATATCGAAGTGATTTTCTTGGTCTGTCGTTGAGTTTTTCTTGTACTGCATAGATTTTTTCTTCTGATACTTTG
>JACRHZ010000077.1 GCA_016220175.1 Candidatus Peregrinibacteria bacterium | reverse complement strand
CATATTTTTGTGATCCGTACTCTTCTTGGCAAAAAGGAGGAGTGGAGAATTGTAATAAACTCATCAGACAGTACTTTCCCAAGAAAACAGATTTTTCCAAAGTATCAGAAGAAAAAATTTATGCAGTACAAGAAAAACTCAACGACAGACCAAGAAAATCACTTCGATATCGTACTCCAAATGAAGTCATTTCTGATCTCCTCTAGGGGTGGTGCTTATAATCCTTGAATTTTCCTTTTAAATTTTGAAATTTTAAATTTTCTAAATAAATCTTAATTTCTAATTTTTAATTTTGAAATTCCATATCTGAATTCATGTTTCTTGTTTTAAACATTACAATTTAGAAATTATTTAGAAATTTAAAATTTCAAAATTTAAAATTCAACAATCCATATTTGATCTTTAAAAAATTCATAGGCGCATTTATCCTTTTTTGCTATCTTGACTTCGTGCATTCCCTTTCTTCTCTCAATGATCGGCAGATCGAAGCTGCTTACTATCTCAAAGGACCTCTCCTCGTCGTAGCAGGAGCGGGATCTGGAAAAACCCGTGTGCTCACGCATCGTATCGCCTACATGATTGAACAGGGAATTTTGCCACGAAATATTCTTGCGGTGACGTTTACCAATAAGGCAGCTCAAGAAATGAGAAATCGCGTAGAAAGAATACTTCAAAAGAATGTGGAAATGCCCATTATTGGGACATTTCATTCTCTTGGCGTGAGAATTTTAAGAGTGGAAATGGAGAAGATTGGACGAGATCGAAATTTTAGTATTTTTGATGCTACTGATAGCGAAAGTTTGATAAAACAAATCCTCAAAGATGCCGATATTGACTCGAGCAAATATAAACCGAAAGGACTCCTCAAACAAATATCATCCGCAAAAAATGCGCTCATTTCCGCTGATGAATACGCGGGACTCGTTGAGAATACGTATCAAGAAGTGGTGTACCGAGTGTATAAAAAATATGAGGCTCATCTCTCTCATTCAGGTGCGGTTGATTTTGATGATCTCATTTCACTTCCTGTGAAAATTTTTCTCGCCGAGCCCCGCATTTTGGAAAAATATCAGGAAAGATGGCATTTCCTCTCTATCGATGAATATCAGGATACGAATACCGTACAGGATACTATGGCGCGTCTTCTCGCGGAAAAATATCGAAATATTTGCGCTATTGGGGATTCAGATCAGGCGATCTATTCCTTTCGAGGAGCGAGTATTCAGAATATTCTCAATTTTGAAAAAGTATATCCAGAATTAAAAGTGATAAAACTCGAGCAAAATTATCGATCTACTCAAAATATTCTCGATGCGGCTGATGGAGTCATTGATCACAATGTTTCGAGAGTGAAGAAAAAGATGTTTACGGAGAAGGGGAGTGGAGAGGGAGTCAATATTCTCGAAATGCGCGATGAGCGGGAAGAAGGCGAATGGATTCTCAGAAAAACTGAAGAATTGGTCCGTTCGGGGAAATATTCTCGAAATGATATGGTGGTGCTCTATCGAACCAATGCTCAAAGTCGAGTGCTCGAAGAAGCGGCGCTGAGACATGGCATTCCCTATCAAATTATTGGAGGAGTAAAATTTTATGCAAGAGCGGAAATTAAAGATATTATCGCCTATTTGCGATTTATCATGAATCCCGCAGATACCGTTTCCTTTGAGCGAATTATCAATAAACCATCACGAAAAATCGGAGCGGTAACGATACAAAAAATCCTTGCTTTTGCTGCTGAGAGAGAGATGCCGGTTGGAAAAATTCTCGCCCATATTCAAATGGCAGAGGGAATTTTTTCGAGGAGTCAGAACACTATTAAGAAATTTGAAGGAATCATCGAAAAGCTCAGAGAACTCAGACCAACTCTTTCTGCAGCGGATTTTATTGAATATCTCATTAAGGAAATTGATTTTGAGGCACATCTGCGCGACGGAACTGAAGAAGGAGAAGTCCGTATTGAAAACGTTCGTGAACTTATTTCTGTAGCGCAAAAATACAGTCATGTTCCGCCGGAAGAATCACTTCCTCTCTTTTTAGAAGAAGTTGCTCTTATTGCTGATCTTGATTCGCTTGATGAGGAAAAGGACGCGCTCACTTTTATGACACTTCATTCTGCAAAAGGACTCGAATTTTCTGTGGTGTTCGTTGTTGGGTGCGAGGAAAACGTATTTCCTCATTCTCGTTCCATGTTTGATCCAGACGATATGGAGGAAGAGCGAAGACTCATGTATGTAGGAATGACAAGAGCAAAAGATCATCTCTTTCTCTTGTATGCGCATGAGAGGCTTCTTTTCGGAAGTTTTTCTGCAAATCCTCCATCGCGTTTTCTCCGAGAGATTCCATTAAACGCCGTGAATTTTGAAAATGCACCAAGATGGATGGGAGGAACTCAGCAGAATAAAGATGAAAAAGAGCTTTCGTATGTTTCATTTGAGGATGAGGATGCACTTGTGTCATGTTTTGAGAAAGGGGATATTGCGAGGCATCCGAAATTTGGGGAGGGAAAGGTAGAAGATGTGGATGGAGATATTTTGACGATTGATTTTGGGAATGGAATTCTAAAACGATTTGCGGCATCAATTGCGCCGCTAAAGAAAATTGTCTAAAATCAAAATAGATTTTTTCTTTTTTTTAATTATGAGCAAAATTGAAGATGCCAACTCTCGTACTCAAGATCCACCAGTCCTCGGGATAGGTTTAGCAGGGCGTATGGAAGAATTGCCTGCGCCAACAAGACCTCCAGCTTCAACACCTCCACCGAGCTTAGGAAGATCAGAATTTCCAACATTATCCAAAGAATTTATTAAAAACTTTAAGGAAGCCCTCTCAAAGTTAGGAATTAATTCCACCGAGGAAATCAACTCTTTGCTAGAACTAGTATCTGGTGAATGCTCAAGACGTGTTTATGCCAGTATTGACTTAGTTACTGGTGACTAAAAAATAGGAGAACTAATATACTTTGTCTTCGTATTATAACTTTGCTCAAGATACATTGTGCAAAGTTAAAAGTATTTCTGTTTTTCACTCCCCTTGTCTATTCCTGCTCTAGAAAAATAATTTTTTGAATTCATGAAAAAGATTATGAGAGTGATTTCTTCGTGAAGTGAAGATTCCATTCTCTCTGAATTCCTTCTCTCAAATCATGAAAAATAGGCGCATTCCCATTTTTACCGCTTCTTGCTGAGCTTTTTCAGAGAATGCCCTCAAAATTTGCGTTATACGGCGTTTTCAGATACTTCAGGCTATGAAACCCTTCTGAAAATAAATTCTAAGAAATGATTTTTAGTTATTTTGAGGCATTCCAGCGAATTTATATGTATTTAAAAAAAATGTATATTTTATATAAATGGAAAATTCAAGGATTATAAGCACCACCCCTAGAGGAGATCAGAAATGACTTCATTTGGAGTACGATATCGAAGTGATTTTCTTGGTCTGTCGTTGAGTTTTTCTTGTACTGCATAGATTTTTTCTTCTGATACTTTG
>JACRHZ010000076.1 GCA_016220175.1 Candidatus Peregrinibacteria bacterium | reverse complement strand
CTCGTAAATATGGCATTGGGAGAATTTCCTGTTCCACTGTTTGTAATCGTAAAAGTGTATTGCACTGTATTTCTTGGCATCACATCAGAAGTTGGAGAAACAATATTTGTCAGAGCAAGAATTGGGAAAAACGTGTAAATAGTATAGTTGTTTGTTCCTGCAAGAGAAGTTGCATTTCCCGCGTCATCTGTCGCCGTCACGGTAACATTATTGTTTGTGTCACTCTGTGTATCCATTGCTCCAGAGAGAGATGCTGTCCAGACATTCGAAGCCACTGATCCAGCTCGATTCGTATCTGCAGCCTTGAAATTCGCGGCATTAAAAGCTACGGAAGCAATATCACTGTTATTGTTGGTACATCCGCTTCCGAGATTGCTGTTGTCCCATCGTAAGATTGGTGTGTCACGATATTTAAAAAGCCCATTTGTTCCGGTCGCTCCTGTTACAGAAATACATGCAACAGAAACTGTTGGTGCAATATTATCTACCGTGAAAGTAGTATTTTCTGTTACTGGTCCAGTGGCTGTGCTTTCAGTATTCGTAGCAGTAATAGTAAACGATCGAGCCACAGCATCAGTGGATCCTGCTGGAATCGTAAATGCTCGAGTGAAAATTCCATCTCCAGAAGTCACGTCTCCATTCGTTTGATTATCATAGAGAGATTCAGTTGCTCCCCCTCCGAAATTACTCAAGTTTGCCCTTACGGTGCCAATATCTGAAAGTGTATTTGAGTCACCACTCACCGCATTCCAAGTGATCGTGAGAATGTCATTTATACCAGCTACTCCAAAAGTTCCATTATCTGTCGTCAGAGAAGCCGCGATATTTCCAGCAGTTACGGTAAGGATAGAAACTGTAAACCATCCATTCGCATTTCCACCATTTGTTGAATTTGCCGGATCAATAGGACCATTCAAGTGATAGACATCTTTAATATCGAGCTTGCTCGCATTCGTTGTGGTAGCGGTCACCGATGCATTGAGTCCCGAAGAATTTGATCTGAGGAGAAGTGGCTCTGCGTTACTGAACCCGTTGAGATTGAGAGTAGTCGCTGTGGTGGTTTGTCCATTTACAAATGTGAGTGTTCGATCTGCGGCGGTAGCGGTGTCAGCGCCAGTTTTGGTAAGCGTGGCAAATGTAGTTGCGCCGAGAATACTCTGTCCATTTCCATTGAGAGTTACTGTTCCAGAGTTTGCGTTAAAAGCTAATGGTGCTCCTGCACTGTTATCAAAATTCCCAGCAAGACGCAACTCGTTTGTAGTGGAAGTAAATGTTCCTCCATCCAAGTCGAGATTTCCGGAAAGAAAAATTACTGTCGAATTTCCCGTAAACGTCCCAGCGGTCATCGTGAAGTTTCCACCGACCATGAATGTCGGAAATGGAGCATTATACGTCGCGCCACTCGCATTAATAGTGAGGTTCCCATAATTCCAGTTGCTAAGAGTATATTCTCCCAAAGAATTGCTGTAGAGAACCGTGCTCCCCGCATTGAGGGTTGGAGTGCCGACACTTTCTCCTCCTTGAAGCTTGAGTATTCCTGCGGCTCCAACGATTAGCGAATTCCCTGTGATAGCTTGTCCATTAATATCCAGTGTTCCGGAAGTTAAGGTAATATTTCCCGTCATTGGTTTTAACCATGAAGCAGCGGTAAGTGTTCCGCTTGATTTATTTATTACCATGGTACTATTCATACTCGTACTGTTTGTATATACTTGTGCCCCTGTTCCATCAAACGTGAGGTTTCCGCTATGCGTGATCATTACGGAAATATCCCAATCGCCAGCAACATTAATCGCATAGGTACTCGCATCGAATAACCCATCAACATCAATAGTTCCTCCAGCATCAATGGCTCCTCCTGGTGTAAATGAATTCTTTATAAGAAGTTCGGTTCCTGTGGTCGTCGTCAAAGTTCCACCAGAAACATCATAGAGCGAAGTCAGGTCATCGCTTGATAATCCGGGATCAGCATTATTCGCGGTGTCGAGATTTGCATTGGTGAGAGCTGTTCCGCTTTCTGTTCGAGTAATCAGATAGTTCTGATAGATGTTCAGATCTGCTATGTCGGTCGCATTTGAAAGGGTTACCACTGCGCCATTTTCAGTCGCATTGTCGAGGTACACTGTCAGGACATCTTCTGCGCTCGTATTTACTGAAGATATAGAAAATGCTCCAAAGCCATTTGTTGTTGTCGATTTGCTCATATCGGTCCCATTCTTTAGAATGCGGACAGTCCTTCCGCTGCCCATAGTGGTAACTCCTTGATTGGTATACACTGTTCCTGAAATCGTTACGCTCGCTGCTTCAGCTTGTCTCGTTTCTGAAAAGACATGAATGAGTTTCGCAGGAGTAATTTTTTGAAACTCCATAACGAGTGACGCATAATGCCATGTTATGAGCAGCATTACCGCATAAACCACGTACAGTACTTGCCGTACTGTTTTTGGATGAAGTTGTCGAAAAAGGATTTCTTTGATCATATTTATATTTTTTTAAGAAATTTCTTCACTTCATAATACCATTTTTTTGTCAAAAAATCCACACCATTTTTCCGATTTTTTCCGCTTTTTCACTGGAAAAAACAGAGATTTTGTGATACAATTCCCTGAAGTTCTTAAAACATATACCAATTTCCATCGAGATGAATATTCCTTTTCTTCTCCTTTCTGCATTTCTCAGCGCTGTGCCAATAATTTTTTGGCTCATGGTTCTTGCGCGAAAACATCGTTCGAATATGGTGTTTTTCTTCGGGCTAAATTTTGTGATGGCAATGGGGTTTTCAGCGCTCTTCCAATATAAACTTGAAAACATACTTTCATTTTGGATTCAAGGAGATCAGCCAAATGGAATCATGATCTTTCTCAGTTTTATGGCGATGGGAGTAATCATCGAATATGGGAAAAATTTTATTGTTCGCCTCACAGGGGGAAAATATTTTCATACGATAGATGATGTGATGGATCTTTCCTTTGCAACCGCACTCGGATTTATGTTTTATCGAAATACGTTTCATTTTTATCTCCTCTTTTCCGGAGGATTTCCGGAGATAGTAGGTCCCGTGAAAATTTTTAAAGACATGCTCGAAAATATTTTCTTCATTCTTCCCGTACATCTTTTTTGTTCCGGAATTTTTGGATATTTCTATGGGCTCTCTCTCTTTGCAAAAGAGGAACTCAAGGAAGATCACAGAAATCGATTCAAGCGCTATAAAGTCTTTGCGTTTAAGACCATGAAGATTATGGAAGGAAGTTTTATATCCGTTGTTTTTTATGGAATATTTTTTAGTGTTCTGAAATTTGACCCCACATTTGGCGATGTGATTCAGTGGCTTGGAATGGATCGGAATATTCTTTTTGGAATTGATGAAAAACTGATGCCACTCATTTCATTTTTCTATTTTAGCGTAGGGACACTTTTTCTTTTTCAACTCATGGATCAAAAACGTGATTTTTCTCGGAAGAAGCTTCTCGTAGATAATTCCAAATCGAAAAAATAACATGAAACTTCAGAATCTCTTCACATTTCGGCTCTTCTTTCTGACACTCCTTGTTGTTGGCGTGAGCTTACTTAAATGGATGGGGGAGAATGCGGATTACAACTCTATTTGGGAATTTTTGAAAGCAAATCCCATAGAACTTATTTTTGATATTTTTTGGATTTATTTTGAACTCCGAGCGGGAATGTATATTTTAAGGTGGTGGTACCATGAACGAAAAGTTGAAGATCTCGTTTTTTTGGAAGTGAAGCTCAATCGTTCGGACGCAAAAGTTGATTATGAAAAAAAAGTAGAAAAAGATTTTAAAGAAAAAATCGCGGTCATGGCTCAGTTCTATAGGGCGCTTACGGAACTCACGGACTTGAATTTAATACATTCCATAAAATCATTCATTTGGGATTTTGAAAAAATCTCATTTGAACTCGTGATGAAAGAGAAACAGCTCAGTTTTTATGTTGTGTGCGATGAGTATTTTCAGAGCATTGTCGAAAAACAGATCACCACTTTTTATCCGAGTGCCGACATCGAAGCAACTCAAGACTATGAATTTAAAAGAGAAAAACATCTCTTTAATGGTTTCTACATGTATCTCAAGGAGGATATTTTCAAGCCCATCCTCATGTATCGAGAAATTGAGGAAGACCCTTTGAACGATCTTTCAAACGTATTTTCTAAACTTGAAGAAGATGAAACGGCGGTTATTCAAATGATTGTGAATCCGATTCGAAGTGAAAAATGGAGGAAAAAAGCAGAGAAAAATGCGACGGATCTTTATCAACGAAAAAAAACATGGAATATTCCGATTCTGTCGAGTATTCCGATTTTGGGATCTCTCCTCAATTTCATTTTCTCCCTTTTCATCCCCGGAGGTGCTGACAATATTTCAAAAACGAATGCTCCTGGAGCGAGTGGTGGAGATCACTTTATTCGTATGATTCAGCCTCAGGAAGAGGCGATTAAACGAATGGGAACCAAAGCGGGGCAACCCGGATTCGATACCACCATTCGCGTTATGGCATGTGCAAAAACAGCTTTTCGAGTCGAAGACATCCTCAACAATCTGGTGGTGGCGTTTTCTATTTTTAAAGATTCGTATAATAATTGGTTCCAGAATCGGCGAATAATCCCGATGAACTTCATCAATGCTCCCCTCATATATCACGGATTCAAACGTCGCTTGGGAAAATTCTATTTTGGAAAAATTTCTCTTATGGTTCCAGATGAACTCGCCACAATATTTCATTTTCCAGATGCGAAATACAACACTGCTGCGATCATCAAATGGCTGAAATATAAAGTGCTTCCGCCGCCACCAGATATTCCTCAGGAAGGACAACTCCTGGGACTTAATAGTTATCGAGGGCAGAAAACAAAAATCTTTATCAAGCATCAGGACAGGTCGCGTCACATGTACATCATCGGAAAATCTGGTTCTGGTAAATCTGCGCTTATTTCGTTTCTCGCGCGGCAAGATGCGGAGCAAGGAAAAGGTTTTTGCGTTGTAGATCCACATGGAGATCTTGTAGAAGATATTTTGGAATATATTCCGAAGGAACGTGCACGTGATGTCATCATTTTTAATCCTTCAGACATCGAACGTCCGATGGGACTTAATCTTCTGGAAGCGCATACGCCCGAAGAAAAAGATCGTGCGTCTCTCGACGCGATGGAAATTTTTCTCAAACTTTTCGGGAATGAAATTTTCGGTCCAAGAATTCAGCACTATTTTCGAAATGGATGTCTCACTCTTATGGATGACGAGGAGGAAGGCGCAACGCTTATCGATATTCCGCGACTTTTTGTGGATGATGAATTTCAAAAATATAAAGTTTCCAAATGTCGGAATACTGTAGTAAAACAGTTTTGGGAAAATGAAATGGCGAAAACTGGTGCGAGAGAAAAAGAAGAAATGATTCCCTATTTTTCTTCAAAATTCGGTCCATTCATTACGAATACGACGATGAGGAATATTATCGGACAACAGAAATCCGCATTTAATATTCGTCAAATTATGGATGAGGGAAAAATTCTTCTCGTCAATCTCTCGAAGGGAAAAATTGGAGATGTCAACGCGCAACTTCTCGGTCTCATCTTTGTCAATAAAATCGCCATGGCGGCACTCAGTCGAGCTGATATTCCGGAGAGGAAACGAAAGGATTTTTATCTCTATGTGGATGAGTTTCAAAATTTCGCAACAGATGCTTTTGCGGATATTCTTTCCGAGGCGAGAAAATATCACCTTGCTCTTATTATGGCGCATCAGTACATAGCGCAGCTCCAAGAAACGCACAATTATGAAAAACAATCAAAAGTGAAAGAAGCAGTATTCGGTAACGTGGGAACGATGATAACGTTCAAAGTCGGCGCGGAAGATGCGGAATATTTTGCAAAAGAATATGCGCCAACACTTTCCGATCAAGACATTCTCGGCGTTTCAAATTATAAAGCGTACCTCAAACTCAATATCGACAATGCATCTTCGAGACCGTTTTCCCTCGAAACTATTTGGGATGTCACGGGAAAAAACCAGAAAGTCGCAGAAATTATTCGCGAATACTCTCGAATGAAGTATGGGCGAAAACGTGAATTCGTGGATAAAGAAATTGAGGCAAGGCTCGGGATGATTGAATAAAAAAGAAATAGTTTTATCATTAATGCTCCACTATTTCTACTTCTATGTCTCTTGGAGACGTAGAGTTTTTGGAGAAATGGCGTTAGTAATATTTCCTTGAAAATCTTCAAGCATTGTTACCAATTTTAGTAAACATGCAATCAATTCCCTCATTCCATTTGAAATTTCATTTACACTAAATTCTTTAACATTCAGATGATTCAAAATAACTTCAATATCCCTTTGTATCTTTTCAACTATCTCTGTTGAGACCGTAGCATTAGTACATATCCCCAGGCGGCTTCGTAATGTGGCTATCGTTTGTGCAAGAGTATTCCTATCGCTACCAGGCTTTAATAATAACGGAAGAGATAAGTTTTTTCTCCCCTTGAGGCTGCGCTGAAGTTCGCCTAATGCCGTGTCTAGACCAGAGGGAATTCCTACTGATGGGCTTTTTGCTTCCGTTAACATGAGCAAAGCATAATAAAATCGAAAAAATTAGAATGGCACAAAAAGTGTACAATAATCTCAGGAAATATTGACTTTTTAGAGTACCAAAGTACAATAAATTCCTCATTATTGCAAGGATAATCAGGAGATGGGTTTAATATTTTCTTAATTTATTAGAAAAGAGTTCAATGGCTCATCATAAGATTCATAAAACAATGCATAAGCATCCTAGTGATCAAGATTGCAATGTAATACCTGAGAAGGGGACTTTTGTCAAGCATTCTGGTGCTGGAATATGGCCACATGCTCTTCCAGCTGAACTTACTGTTCGAATGCAGGATCGTCGTGAACTTCTTGAAGAGTGTGGTGTGATACCTCAGGAATGCAATGACGAAGCAATTCGAAAGCTCGTTTTTGAAACACATGAAAAAATCGAGCAAAGATTAAGGAGCGCAGCGTACCAACGGGATGTAAACCGAGATCCGAGACGGTATCAAGAATTCTTGAAAACTCTTTACGCATCAAGAGCATATAAGAATTTTACGGAATGGATGCAACTGATAGGTCTTGGACGAACCATTGAGCTCGGGGACTGGTCGGTAAGCAGATTAGACGACGGTGCGCGCGCACTTGGGTTTGATGGTATAAAGGGTGTGATCATGGCACAAATTATACTTGCCGAAGAGTTTTTAGAAAGAACGCCTCCGAGTCGTCCGTATTTGAGTATAAATTTTGGTGCGGGGACTGGTATATGGTCTGAAGTCCTTCGAAGATATCATGATTATGAAAAACCTATTTCTCAAAAGTCAAATGGATCTGGCGAACGGAAAACATCATTGACACGATCACAACTTTGGACGGAAGTTGGGGTAGGTGATGTGCTCTATCATGCAATTGAAGATATTATCATGCCTTTTGTTCAAGAACGTCAAAAAGGAAATCCAGAAATAGAAAAATTTGTAAGAGTCATTTGCAAAGGTCTCCAAAGAGCTATTCAAAGAAGGTGGCCAACAGAAAGAAAAGATGGAGTTATAGTAGAGGACCAAAATAAGCGTCTCTATGATATGAACATTGTATTTGAACTTCTTGCGAATCCACAAGAGTGGCTTCCAGAAATTCTTGATGTTACAAGAGGAAAACTTATAGAATCTTCAGAGTTTGAAGATGATGTCACAGTTGATATTGCTGATATTCATCATCCTGAGCTTCTCGATGTTTATAAAAGGCTGTTGGAATTTTTAGGATGGGAGGAAGAGGATGTGAACATTGAAGTATTGCGTCGTCAAAAAGATCAAGTTTCAAGACAACAAGAAGCACTTGTTGCAAAGAAAAAAAGAACTGATAAGGATGCTGTTCCTGAATTAGACCGGGAAATACAATATTTTAAGCAAGAATCATTTCGTATTTCACGACAAATAGCTCGCTGCCAATTATCAGAGCGGCAATTAACAGAAGGAATCAGTGAAAAATTACAAGCTTTGCACGTTCTCAAGAATAGACTCTCAAAAGGCGAAAATCCACAAACAATTTCCCAATGCTTTCAAGAGCTCACAAATATAGCCATATCAGGAGAAGCAATTTCTCAGGCAATTAATTCTGAGATTCTCACTTTGCATCAGGAGTATCGAAAGTACAAAAGTGCAATACAAGCACGAAGAGGCTATAGAAAATTACGCAAACTTCAAAATGCATATGATCAGGCAAAGGCAGGAGATATTCAAAGTGCTAAAACAGGATGGGGTACGGGGTTCCTCACACAGTTGAGATCGATACCTTCATATCATGATCATGATGATCTCACATTCGATAATTTCTCGAGAAAGCTCAGAGAGGCTCTTTGCGAACAAGAAAGAATCTTGGAGACCCTAGAAGAGCCTATTCCGCACGTTCCATCAACAGAAGAAAGAGTACAAAAAGTATGTGAAGTACTCAGAACAGTGTTCACCGAAAAATTTATTGCTGGAGTTCAGAATTATCAGGAGTATCAAAATCCTGGGTATCGAAAGAAATTTAAAGAGTACTCTCTATCTCTTCCAAATCTCAATAGATCTACTGTAATGAGCCTTATTGGTTTTGTTCCGTCTGTTTTTTCAAAAATTGGTCGTCATATATCGCCAAAAGACAATGTGGGATTCTGTATTGGCAGAAAAAGCGGAACACACCAAAGCAGAGATGAACTCAAAAAAACAATTAGAGCAGAACTTAAAATATTAGGGACTGGAGCACTGTATGGAAATGATGAATTTCAAGAATCCTATAGCAGAGATTATCGACTTGACGTATTTCTCGATGTTTTCAAAGAGGTTATCGAAAGTGATGAATCCTTACGAAAAGCCTTCAAGGTAGAGGTTATTTTAGATGCTGAAACACACGGGAGAAAATCAGTGTTGATTCAAAGGAGAGGAAGAAAAAAGGGGAAGCCATTTTTCACCAATGCTCATAAGGACATGATATTTTCAGGCGTATATTTTGACAGTATTGAAAATGTTATGAGTCGTCCAGAGTTTTTTATTGTGAGTACTTTACGAAGAGAAATATTGGAAGCGGCACAGCCAGGAATGGAGCATGAGGCTTTTCGAGGTGTTCATAAGCGAATACGCGAAGGAATGGAACATGAGCTCCTTCAAGTGGCAGCATCCTATGAAGAAAGGAACGGGAAAGGCTCGATCGAAAGACTCATGAGTCCTGAAATAGTGAACGTCTACCGATCTCTGCAAGAGTTCGGGAATCAATCAGAACAAGGAAGAATTCTTTTAAATTTTATGAAAGGTCCACAAGCTGGAAATGTTCTGAATCACGGCGAATCTATTGATATTTTGAAGAGAATGAGGAGAACAGTAAATGATATTCTCAGATCCACACGGAAAGTAAAAAGACTGCTTAATGTTGATGCAGAACCAAGGACTCCACTTCAAGGAGTTCAATTTTATCCAACAATACCAGCAGAAATCACATTTTCTCGTCCTCAGAGAAGAGATTATGATAGACCTCATAAGGTTATCCCTCCGGTGCAACTGCCGACTCATGAGGATCTTTTTTCAAGAGAAGGTGAATTTCAAGAACGATCTCAACGCCTCACGAAAGCATTTCTACGGCTTAGTCATAAAGGGATTGGTGTTGGGAAGCGGAGAAGTAGTCGTCAGCCGCTTCTCCTCATAGATCTCACGACTTGTATTACAAACATTTTTTTGAGAGAAAGATTGCGAGAAATATTTGGAACTGAATTTGGCAGCATAGTATTTGATGCAAAAACAGATTTCAGGGAAATGTCTCAGACCACTGAACCGGAGAAAATAATCCGTCACGTTCAAGGTATCCGTTTATCAATTGAAAACCTGCTTCAAAATGGAGGTCTTCTCGTATCAGGAGGCGGGTCGGAAGATGCAGATGATCGAAATGCTGAAGCTATGGGGAAATTACTGCAGAGACCTCTTGAAAATATGGCAGAAGGAAATTCAAATGTCCGAGCATTCGGCATTTGTCTTGGTGAACAAATTATATGTAAAACTGTTGGAGAAATGATGAATATAAATTTGGGAACAAAAACTCACCAGAAACCTCCGATAGAAGTTGTTCAGGGAGGCTTAGAGTTTGGACCTGTTCCAATTCGTGTTGATAACGCATCTCACTCTCACCATATATTTCATGATCTCCCTCGTATTCTTACTCTTGCTTCGACACACTCGAGTCATGTTGTTGATCATCGAGATGGAGGAGTTTTTGATGACACTCAAAGAATAATACGGTGGCTTGCGACGAGTCAATTGAGTGGAATGCCGGTTATTGCAGAAATATTCAATGGGAAGGGTATTGTTATGCAACCTCATCCGGAAATATCACTTGCTCCTGGAAAAGATGATGTTAGTCGACTTTTTGCACAACTCGAAGAACGCGGTGTCGGAAATATATGGCAAGAGAGATTTGGAATCGGTATTTCCGGTCCTCGAAAAAACTACGATCTCATCAGGCAAAGCGAAAGAGGAGATGCCGGAAAGTGGCTTCTCCTGCAGACTTTAGAACATCTTGCGGGAACTTTTTCTTAAATTCTTTTCGGGTTTAATTTTGACCTTTTTGGTCAATAATTCCCAAAATCATTTCCACAAGTTGCGCGTACTTCTCGATGAATTCATTTTCAAAAATCTCCAGTTTTTTGTCTGGAGTAGCATAAAGCCAAAGCGCTCCGACGCGTTGTGAATGATATTTAAGAGGGATGAGAAGAAGCGAGCAGAGATTGTGTTTTCTGGCAAGACTTGGAGTTCGATATTTTGGCTCTTTGCTGACATCTATTATTTTAAGAGGAATTCCAGATTCAAAGGCTTTTTCTGCAAGTGTATTTTTGAGCGGAAAACTGTAGGTGCCTTCCCAAGCATCTGTAACTCCTGCACATGCAAGGAGATCCATAGTATCTTTTTTAGGGTTGTATTTTCTGAGGACGCAGGCATCAACTCTCGTCAGCATAATAATGGCACTCACAATAAAATCAGCAATTCCTTTTAAACTAGAAGCATTTTCTGCAACATCGAGGAGTTCAAATACGTAATCCATCTGCCTCCGTATAATTCCGAATTGATTATATGAGTCTTTTAATTTTTGATATTTTATCGTCAGTTCTTCCTCAAACTTATGCTGATTGGTTATGTCTCTTGCAATAAGGAGATATGAGCATTTGTCACCTTCTTTATCACAAGTTTCATGAGAAAGGGATGTGAGCGTGGCGGAAACAAAAATTTCAGTGTTGTTCTTGTGTTTCCCAGTAAGTTCGAAATTGTGGAGCACTTTTTGCCCATGAAAAATATCAGAGAGATCTTTTCCCGGGAATATTTTTTGAAGAGATTTTCCCTCAATCTCGATTTTTTTGTAACCAAACATCATTTCTGCACCACTATTCCAAAGTTTCACTATTCCTGAGTGATTAAAAAGAACAATAGCATCAGTTGTGAATTGAAGAGCATTGCTGAGAATTTTTTTTTCTTCTTCTTTTTTTTGAATTTCTCGCAAATCCGTACAAATACCAATAGTCCCTCCATCTGGCAAAGGTGAACCACTCACAAAAACGGGTATTTCTTGCCCATGTTTTGTGACGAGTACTCCTTCGTAATGTGAACTTTGCCCTTTTTTTCTCTCACGAGAATTTACATCATGAATCTTCTGAACACTTTCTTTATCCCAAAATGTATATTCACTTTTCTCGAAAACTTCATCGAGAGAGTATTCCATCATTGTACAAAAACCAGGATTGGCATACACAATCCGTGCTTTGTTATCTGTCAAATACACGGCTTCACTCATGTGCTCAATAAGCATTTTAAAAATAGATTCTTTTTTCTCGAGTTCTGTAAGATCCGTCATAATGCCGATTGTACCGCCATCAGGGAGTGGAGTCCCATTTAGAAGAACAGGAATGCGTTTTCCTGTTTTTGAAATAAGTACTCCTTGATAGCTTGAACCAACACCATTTTTTCTGTCACGAGCATTCACGTTCTGTACGATTTTTCCACTATTTTCATCCCAAAAATCATACGACTCTTTTCCGAGAATTTCATTAAGAGTGTATCCCATGATCTCACAAAATTTTGGATTCGCGTATTGAGTATGTTCATTTTTATCGCCCATCCATACTGCTTCATTCATATTTTCAATGAGCGTTTTGTAGATGGAATCCTTTTCTTCAAGTTTTGTAAGATCCGTCATAATGCCGATTGTACCGCCATCAGGGAGTGGAGTCCCATTCAGAAGCACAGGAATGCGTTTTCCACTTTTGGAAATAAGTGTTCCTGTGTAGCTGGAACTAACACCATTTTTCCTGTCATTCGCATTTATTTTCCGTACAGTTTCTGCACTTTCTTTATCCCAGAAATCATAAGACTCTTTCCCGATTATCTCTTTGAGGGAATATTCCATGATTTCGCAGAATTTTGGGTTTGCATATATAGTACATTCATTTTTATCTCCCATCCACACAGCTTCATTCATGTGTTCAATGAGTTTCTGATAGAGAGTTTTTGAGAAAGATTTTGTCATGTGGGAAAAAACAGGATAAGAAAATATTAGTTGTCTTTCAGTGCGAGAGAAATTCTTCGAAGGGTATTCCGACAGAAAACAAAGTCCAGCCAGTTGCGGGACACCTGGTTTTCCTGAGATTTTATAATTTCCACATTGTCACCTTCTTGAATGCCGTAATTCAGTTCTTCTTTCTGTCCATTTACCCGAGCAAAACTCGCCTTATTTCCCAAATCCGTATGGAGAAAATATGCAAAATCTAACACAGTTACCCCGTGTTCCATGCGAAAGAGATCTCGCTCATAAGAAAAGAAGTATATATTAGTGCTTTCTTTTTGAGAGAGAAATGAAAAATATCGCACAAAATATGCTTCTTTTTGGCTGAGGAGTTCGGTCTTTTTCTTTTGCGAGTAAAACCAGTGAGCGGCAAGTCCTTTTTCTGCAAAATCATTCATCACTCTCGTTCGAATTTGCACCTCTATGGGAATACTCAGACCAGAAATTACGTTGGTAAGTCCCGTGTGAAGGCTCTGATACCCGTTAATTTTTGGAATGGTAATATAGTCTTTGAACCGCTCTGGTAAGGGAGTGAAATGATCGTGGAGGAGATTAAGCATGTGGAAACATTCAGCAGGGTTGGGATTCTCAAGAATTATTCGAAAGGCGAAAATATCTCGGAGTGAAAATATTTCCTCTTTTCTTTTTTTTTCCATTTTTTGGGCTATGCTGTGGATTTTTTTGTATCTGCCGAGAACAGTACCCTTGATCTTCTCAGAATTAAGGATTTCCTGAAGCCTCTCAGTGATGCGATGTATCACTTTTTTCGATTGGCGCTCATATTTCAGGAGAGCTTTCCCGATAGATGCATATTTTTGTGGATACAGTAGCTCAAAACTCACATCAGAAAGAATATCTCTCATTTCATTAAATCCAAATCGTTGACAAAGCGGGGCAATTACTTCCAGATATCTCCTCGCAAGGTGCTTTTTATCCGAGGATATCCGTGTTGAAAAATCGAGATTTTCTTTGATCAAGACGAGAAATTTATAAAATACATATGGCAATTTCGCAAAATTTGTAAAAAAATACTCCATAAGGATTTCCATATTTTCCTTGGAATCCCTTGGGTACACAAGGAACTTAAGCCACTTCTCCATAAGGAGGAGTTCTTCTTTAGAGGAAGCCTGTTTTTTGAGGAATTGAAGCACGAATTACTTTGGAAAAATTGAGATACACGAGTTTTCTTTATATCATATTGCCAAAAACGAAGTCCACTATTTAATATTCTTTTAATATACTCCGATTCTCATGTTCATTCAAAATTTTTTCTAAAGTCTCTTAATGCGAATTTTTAACCAAACTACTCAAAATATACTCGATCAGTCATGATTGGCAAACACAGTCCGTATTTATTCGCAAGAAGATATTGACAAAACATAAAATTCAGTGGAAAGTATCGAGTGAGGATTTATTTTCCACAAAATTTTATTTAGAAATTATATGCGAGAAGGAAATGAATATAGTGAATTAATGGGAGAACTGCTGAAGATAGCAACTTCTGAACAGAGAAAAGTTGTTGTAGCGGAAGAAGGTGTTTCTCAAGAAAGCTTTCAAGCGACATTTAGAGGTGAGGATGGTCAAGAAAGAAAGGGAGGGGGAAGAAAAGCAGCTGACATAGGAGCCCTTCTCGGAGCAATGTTACTTGATATTCTTGAAAAAGAAAGTGAAGAAGATCCACAACTTTTACAAATTAGAAACGCATTGCGAAGTGTGAGTGAAGGAACTCTCGGAATGGTGGTAAGTCGTATTCCCCAATATTTTATGTATCCTGCTCCGCTTTCTCTTGATTCTGACGGACGAGAGCATTATGGAGCACATCCAGTACGGATTTTGCATTTCGGAGAACCAAGAAACTTAGCCAGCACCGCTGCTCCGGGAGAGTTAGACCGTGAACAAAAAGAATTTGCAGAAAGAATAAACCGATGGCTAATTGATGGCTCAACGAGTGATCTCCCTCGCGTTACAACAAAAAGTATACAGTATGAGGAGGCGGAAAAAACAGCGGCATAAATTTGAGGAGAATTTCTGCGAGAATCACCTATATCTTCTTTTTTGCCTCTGACAGCCAATCATAGGAATTCGCAGCGCAAAGTCCTTTCAAGAGTTCTTTCGCTGAATTCGTATGTACGAGTTTTTCTATGGTTGTGATCCATGTTTCTGCAGCTTTGTAGCCAAGCTCCAGATATTCTTTTGCTGTAAGCGCTTGTTCGAGGAGGTCAGCATCCTTCGCAATTTTTCCGGCGATTCCAGTTCTTTCTTCCGTACATTTCCACAGCTTCATAATTTTTTCCTGAATCTCAGGAAGATTTTTGAGTTGATCAGAAACAGCGCGCTCTTCGTGCACATTTTCGATGTAATAATTTGCTACTTTATGAATATCGCCTACTCGACATTCTCCAATGTCATGAAACACAAGCATAGCACAAACTTCCTCAGGGTTTTTGTATTTTTCGAGCACAGCGAGCACATAGCCGATTTGTGCCGCTCTCAGAGAGTGATCGGCAACACTTTCTGGATTTTCAACGCCGGCAAGACGCCAGCCTTCATGTTTAATACGTCTGAGATTTCCGATTTCAAAGAAAAAGTGGAGAAGAGATTTTGGAGACATAGGAAAAAAATTTTAAATTTTAAATTTTGAATTTTAAATTCAATTCCTGAATCTTATTTTTTTACGAGGTAAATTGTCGTTTCATATCCTTTGTTTGTCGGAATATTCTCGAGAAATATTTTGAGTCCATATATTTTTGCGCAGGATTTTGGAGCGAGAACGAGAGAATTTTGAGGATACTCATTTTGTGAAAGTTTTTTCGCCGCGAAAGCAGTGTCAATTTCTTCATGAAGAGAAAACTTCGCAAAATGTTTTTCAAGAAAACTTTTATGTTCCTCCAAAGCTTGCGGATGAGAAAAAATATGAACTACTTTTTCGGAATCAATTTTAGAATTTGCCAAGAGAACATGGTCGGATGGAAGCACTACTTCATCTATTTTTTCAAATTGGTATTTTTTTATTGCTTTTTGAGTTTCTTCCACAAGTCCATTTCGCGATGACTTCCACGCGAATGTTCCATAAGAAATCTTGTTGTTTTCGAGGGCACGCAAAACATTCTCAGTGGTGATCAAATAACGAATTTCAAAATTTTTCCACTGATACTTTCTCGCAAAAAACTTGCACGCTTTTTCATTTGTACTGCCAGCGTCTCCCTGAATTCCAATGGTAAATGGCATAATGGGAGAAAATTATTTTCAGGAAACAGTATACACTTTTTTCCAAAAAAATTGGTTTTGAAAATCTTTTTTCTTCTGATACAATCGCCCAGCTTTTTTTTCTTTCTTTCATACCATAATTTTATGAAGTCTCTTCAAAAATCATTTGTTTTCGGAAGTGCTCTGCTTCTTCTTCTATCACTTTCCGCATGTAATACTCCAAAATCTCGTACTCCTAACAAATCTCTTGAGAAAAAATCCACAGAAACGCCCGTTCCTGGAAATGATAAGGTCGCTCCTGAAGTGAAAGGAACGGATACTGATACTCCTCAAGCAAAAGATGCAAAAAATGTTCCAGAAAATAAAGAAAAAGAGAGTGATGTGAAAAATATCCCCGCTCCTGAAGCAAAAAATACTGAAAATGTTCCCGTAGCCAAAGGAAATGTAAAAGAGTTTGTTATGACAGCAAAAAAATGGAAATTTATTCCTTCAGAAATTACTGTAGAGGAAGGAGACACTGTTCGCCTTTCGGTAACAAGCCTTGATGTAGAGCATGGTCTTGCTATTCCACAGTATGGAATCAATAAAAAGGTTCCTGCTGGAGAGACAGTTGACATTGAATTTGTTGCTGATAAAGTGGGAACATTTCCATTCGTTTGCTCTGTTCTCTGCGGTGAAGGACACGGGAATATGAAGGGGCAACTTACGGTGGTGGAGAAGAAGGCGACACCTCAATAAAGACCAGAGTTTAATATCTCAAGCGTTCCTTTTCGCGATGAGTGAGGGGGAACGTTTTTGTTTTTTGGGGGAAAGAATGCAGAATGATTTGAAAAAAAGTGGAGATAAATTTAGAATTCGAACAAATCGGGGCGTAGTTCAGTTGGTTAGAATGCATGGCTGGGGGTCATGCGGTCGTGGGTTCGAATCCCGCCGCCCCGACCATTTTGAAGTTTAGTGCGGTCGTCCGCCCGAGGCGGATCGCCCCGACCAACCTTTTCAGCTGTTTTTTGAAATAATCGGTAATAACAATTTTATACATCTGCAAGCTGGTCATCAAGTGATGATGTCAGCTTACCTTCCTTGTTTAGTTTTCCCAAGACGGCAGCTAATTCTTTTGTTGCTGTTTCAAAATTTTTCTCATTTGCCCCCTTGTTGTATTTATAAAACTTGATCAAAAAGCGAAAAAATTCAGCTTTATTGGTGTACCCTTCCTCCTGCATCATTCCCTTAACCTCATTTTCCTGAATGTCGTTAATTTTGAAAAATACAGTAGTCATATAGATAAAATATAGTTAATTCATAGTAATTATATATGTTTTTTATCAACATGACAATAGTATATATATGTAAAAAAACAATAAAAAATTCTTTTCCGATTCTGTCGTCGACCAGTGACAACAGAATCGTGTTCATGATAGTGGTGGTCTGAAGCACAGTTTCGGCATCTTCTCTGTTGCAAAACTTTTTTCATTTCGTAGAGAAATTACAATGAAGTTAGTTTTTTCTCATTATTATTTTTTGTATGAAAAACTCCTTTTCATTTTTTCTCACGACGATTTTTGTTTTATATTTCCTTTGTGTATCCGGTGAATTTACTTTTGCCTATGAAAATAATTACAAATTCAACGGGAAAGAACTCGATCCGGAAACGAATCTCTATTATTACGGAGCTCGATACTATAATCCAAAAATAGGGCAATTTGCTTCTCAAGATCCATGGGAAGGAGACCTCACTGATCCCCAGTCATTCAACAAATATTCCTATGTGAGAAATAATCCACTGAGGTATGTGGATCCGAGTGGCGCAATTAAAAAAGATGCTTCTGTCTTGAGCAAATTAGGGAGTATTCTCACTTTTGATAATTTCGGAGAAGGTGATGGTTGGCTCGCAAAAAGCGCGAACAATTACACTGACAATCGCAGCAAAGAGACGCTCTCAGATGCTGTGAATAAGATGGCCACAGCGATTGAGAAATTTATAAAAGATCCTGCTTCATTTTCCGACGAAACATGGGATTCCAAAACAACGGAAAGAATACAAGAACTTGATCCAAAGGTTCAGGTTCCAGCAACAGATTTTATTAACACTGCGGAACAAGAGCAAGATACTCAATTGCGTGTTGGGGACGGATACCGTAGCATAGCAGAGCAAAATGCACTTTATAATCAGAGTCGTACCGATCCTCCTGCTGGTCCTTGGAGAACTAATGCAAAAGGAGGTGAAAGCTATCATAATTATGGTTTGGCTATTGACGTGTATGAAATGAAAAATGGTCAGCCAACTTGGAAAGTTCTTACTCAGAGTGTGGTAAATATAGCAAAAAGTTTCGGCTTCGAATGGGGCGGTGATTGGAAAAAACCAGACACAGACCCGCCTCATTTCCAGATGACCTTTGGACAATCAAAAGATGACCTTCAGAAAAAAAATGCAAAAAAATGATAAACTTTCCTAAATTTCCTAATAGTGTATGAATATAATTCTCAAATTTATCGCCTTCATCTTCTTTTTTAAACTGGGATCTGCTCCAATTGAAACTGTGCCGAATCCATCAACTGAAGAAGCACCATCAATTAGGAACCACAGGGAGGAGCAAATTGCAAAAAGATGGGATTCGTACGTTAATAGTAAATATAGTTTTACGATTCAGTATCCATATATGCTCGGAAATAATAAAATTTCTCTTCTTCAGGAGAAGAATATATTTTATATTTTTGGACGAAATGGCTTGAATATTGAATTTAAAATACCACTGATTCTTGGAAAAAATATTGAGTCAGAAGATGATATCCGGAAATTTATTCAGGAACAATATGGAAAGAATTGTCAACTGTTTCCAGAATATAATAAAATGGTCGAGACTAACTTCGTGAGATTGAATACCATTGTAAATACTGAAAAAGAAGGATGTTCCGCCACTCCAACATCACTTCTGCATTATTCTCCAACAGAAAAAAAGATCGTTCTTATAGAAAAAGATCAATCACCTCTGATTGATCTGCAAGATGGTCAACAAACTGATTATCTGAGTGAGATGATTGGGAGTTTTCAATTCCTTGACGAGTCGAAAAAACTTCAAAAAAATCATGTGACTAAAAATATGTCACTTGCCGGAAAAATTCAAGAAACTGAAGATTACATAAATGAAATAGACAACAATCCCTTTGGATATGTTGTATGCAAGGGAGGTATACTCGGACTCAGCACAGAAGGCGCCTCTGTCATATCCTATTACGATTCCAATGCTCTTGTAAAAGTGGCAGCAATATTTTTTGGGGAAAACGGAAAAACTGAAGAAAATATTTATCTCAATAATGGGAATGTAGTTTTTATCGATTCTTTGACGACAGAATATGATATGCCATTTTATATGGAAGGCTCGAAAAATAAGTCAGAAACTGAGAGTAAATATTATTTTAAGAATGAAGTGCTTACGAACTGGATTGAAGAAGGAAAAGAAGTTGATCAAAAATCACAGAAATTCAAGGAGGAAGCAGATCGATTTCCTGGTGAATTTGATGATCTCGGATTCAACAAATTAAAAGAGGGAGTTTCATGCAAATAAAAATCCCCCTCATTTCCAGATAACTTTTGGACAATTCACAGGCGATCTTCAGAAAAAAAAATGAAAAAAAATGATAAACTTTCCTAAATTTCCTAATAGTGTATGAATATAATTCTCAAATTTATCGCCTTCATCTTTTTTTTAGAACTCGGGTTTTCTACAATAGGAACAGCTCCAAAGCCACCAGCGCAAGACACGCCTTTATCAGGAAGCAAATTGCACTCGGAAGAAGTTAAGAAAATTGAGGACAAGTTTCAATCGCAAGAAGAAATTGAAGAGATACGTTCAAAAATTGATACTTCAATAGGAAAATATGAAAGAAAGTCATACCATGATATTAATGTTTACAAAGATATAAATCCTCATAATTATTCATTTGAAAGTACTAAAATATACGAATTAGTTATGATTAATCTTGAGAAAATTTATGATAAAGAAGAAATAAAAAAAATAATTGTTAAATTTGAAGGAGAGAGAGACGATCAAACTTCTCAGTATTATTTTCAGAACGGGAAGTTAATTTTTGTATTAAAAACGAGATTCAGTTATGAAAAGTCGAAATTGGATGAAAAATTTGATTCAGAAGAAAAAAAGGTAATAGAAAATAAGTATTATTTTAACGAAGGAAAAATGCTAAAACCTCCTGATCCTCAAGAACAAAATGTTGGTTTAAATAATAATGAGATCGAAAGAGAGATTATTAATGATGTGAAGGTTTATGAAAATTATGAGAAATAGATTGACTCGCAAGATTTGTCCTCTGCCTGAGTCATTGCTATGAGAAGTCAAAAACAAATGTGAAAAATGGCGTTTCATGCAAATAAAAATTCCTGCGTTTCTAAAGGACTTTCCTGACGGATACCGGCAGGCAGTAGTTATTGACAAGCAAACATATTTCTTTTATGATATGCGCCATTAATAATTCATATGGAAGGTCATAATTCTGCCGAAGATCATCAAGAAAAGGCTGCATGGAGAGAAGTCTTCATCGAAAAATTGCTTTCTATTCATGGAGCATTGCCAACAGTCGAAGAGGTAAGGCGCTTGCTAACAGAAATGTTGGGTGATGCGAAAAAAAATCCAGGAGGAGCCATTAGACCCAATCTGAGAAATCTTTGCCAATTTATGGGTGACTATTCTGGACAAATTTCTCATTTACTTGAAGCCCCCTTAGAAGGAGTTTTACAAGAGGCTCAGAAAAGGAGAGCAGCAACTGAATTAGCCAACTATAATCCGAGATTAGGGGATATTTTTCTAGAATTACAAAAGAGTAGAGAAAAGAAAGGACTTGTATTCACCGATGAAGAATTGATGCAGGCACTTCTTCGATATAAGAATTCCTTAACCGGGAATAGCTTGGTATGTTGTAGAGAACGACTCAAAAATGTTTTACCGAGAGAGTGGAGTAAAGAAGAAAGGAATAACGTACTGAAGAGTTGGGTGCATTCTTCAGATAGTTTGGTGATGGATAAACTTTCTGAGGAGATACAGAAAATGGTCCCCAGACCTCTTCTTACTGACCCTATAGCAGCATTCCTAGATCTTGTTTCAAGAGAGAATGATGATCATCTGCTTATTTCCGTAACAGTTTGTTTTTTCTGTCTTGATCCAAATCTTCAGTCATCGGAAATAGAGGTTGAGGTTGAAAAAGAAGTAAAAGTAGAGCTTTGCTAATGAATGAGATATAAGGAGGAAAATTCAAGGATTATAAGCACCACCCCTAGAGGAGATCAGAAATGACTTCATTTGGAGTACGATATCGAAGTGATTTTCTTGGTCTGTCGTTGAGTTTTTCTTGTACTGCATAGATTTTTTCTTCTGATACTTTG
>JACRHZ010000075.1 GCA_016220175.1 Candidatus Peregrinibacteria bacterium | reverse complement strand
CAAAGTATCAGAAGAAAAAATCTATGCAGTACAAGAAAAACTCAACGACAGACCAAGAAAATCACTTCGATATCGTACTCCAAATGAAGTCATTTCTGATCTCCTCTAGGGGTGGTGCTTATAATCCTTGAATTTTCCTTATTTACTTTTCATGGGAGCTCCGTAGAATATCATCACTTTCTGTATTACTTTCGAAGACATCGCATGTCCCATGATCCTATCAACAAAGGCTTTGCAGATATTCAAAAGCGCGGAAGCAGAATTGTCGGGGAAGGAATTCATACGCTTCCGGCAGCATCGCTTATGATGGCGGCTGGAGTACTCCAGAAAATTTCTGATCGAAAAAAACAATTTATAACAGTGGTGAATTCGTATACAACACATATTCCCGGACATGCGCATTTGAATGTACTTGGAGAAATTATCGTACAGGAACTGAAACAAAAAGGATACAACGTGTGGTACTGCAATATTGGAGGCGCGGTTGATGATGGAATTGCCATGGGACATTTTGGCATGAAGTATTCTCTTCCTTCACGTGAACTTATTACTGATCAGATTGAAACCATTGTGGGAGCGCATCCGTGCGATGCATGGATTGGCATTGGGAATTGCGACAAAATTGTCCCAGGAATGTTAAATGCAATGGTGAGGCTGAACGTTCCTTCTGTATATGTAAGCGGAGGTCCCATGCTCGCAGGAAAAAATAAATCCGATCTCATCACGGTGTTTGAGGGCGTGGGAAAAAATGCCGCTCATAAAATGAACGAAGATGACCTTACAAAACTCGCATCAGAGGCTTGTCGCACATGTGGAAGTTGCAGCGGCATGTTTACCGCAAATTCTATGAATTGTCTTGCCGAAGCCATCGGACTCGCTCTTCCTGGGAATGGAAGTATTCCCGCGGCGCGTTGGACTGATAGAGAAAAAATGACGTGGGAAGTAAATCCAGAACGCATTGAACTGATCAAAAAAGCTACCGATACGGTGGAATATGTTTTGAAAAATAACATTCGTCCGTGCGATATCGTGACCGAAGCCGCAATTGACAATGCCTTTATTCTCGATCTTGCAATGGGCGGCTCGACAAATACCGTGCTCCATACGCTCGCGCTCGCTCACGAAACTGGAATCAAATATGATTTAAAACGAATTGATGAGCTTTCAAACATAACACCGAATGTTTGCAAAGTTTCGCCTTCCAGACCAGATGTGCATGTAGAAGATGTACATCGAGTCGGAGGAATTCCGGCAATTCTCAAAGCAATATTGAAAGATGGGAGAGCACCACTCAATTTAGATCTCAAAACCTGTGCAGGCTCGCTGCGGGAGATTGTGGAATCTGCGCCAGATGCCGACGAAGATATCATTCGCACCGGGAAAAATGTGTTTTCTGAAAAAGGAGGCCTCGCAATTCTTCATGGCAATATTGCGCCGAATGGAGCAGTCGTAAAAACTGCCGGCGTGGAGCCTGACATGATGGAGTACAGTGGAAAAGCCGTGTGTTATGATTCTGAGGAGGAGGCACTTCGAGCAATTCTGGATGGCAAAGTTTCCGATGGAGATGTCGTGGTGATCAGGTATGAAGGACCCCGAGGCGGTCCGGGGATGCAGGAAATGCTTTCTCCAACGTCTGCACTCAAAGGAAGAGGGATTCGCGCTGCACTCATTACTGATGGAAGATTTTCCGGGGGAACGCGTGGACTCTGCATTGGACATATTTCTCCAGAAGCCGCAGCAAGAGGACCAATTTCGGCAATTCAAGATGGAGACATTATTGAAATTGATGTAGCGGCACGAACGATGAATTTGAAAGTTTCGGAGAAGGACATCGCTCTCCGACTGAAAAAACTTCCGGCGTTTGAAAAAAAGGTGAAAAAAGGATGGCTCGGAAGATATGCGGAGCATGTCCAGAGTGCAGATACAGGAGCAGTGATGGATAATACGTGATCAAAAAAATCATGTCGATATATGTAACTTAAAAAAATATTCCCGAAAGTATTCCTCGAGATTGTTTTTATGTATTAACACAAGAATACATTAAATTTTATTTTTTTGATTGTAAAAAAATAAAATAATAAAATATTTATTATTTTTTCTTATTGATGAAAAATTTTTTCTAATAAAATATTTTTTCTTCTTCTGAAAAACAGAAAATGATTTTCACTAGATTCTTACTTGCATCCCAAGAATTCTAAAAAAATATTTTTGAAATAAATTTTGAAATAAAAAAATATTCTTCTGCACGAAGCGCATCCTGTCCATCTCTTTTTGTTGCTTTGAAAAAAAATGTTGAATACAATCACACACAAGTTGATTCAATTTTAAGGATCAATTTTTTTTATTTTTATCCCCCCACAATATGGCGGCAAAGAAAAAAACGAAGAAGAAAGTAAAGAAAGTAGCAAAAAGGAGGAAGAAAGTGTCAAAAAAGAAAAAATAGTTTTTCTTTTTTTCAGGAACCTACGAAAAAATCACGAAGTGTATTTTTTCGATAAGAAAAAGAAACTCGAAGTTGTTATGATTGTTTTGTGAGTTGTTCACAAAATGTTGTAGTAGTTCGAGTTTTTTTGTTTAAGAAAAATTTTTCAAAATACGTTTGATCTTTTGGTGAAATTGTGTTATTATAAGTTCGATGGAAAAACAAATATACACCATCGTTTTTTATTCTTTTATCCTTTCATTATGAAAAGGAAAAGTTATGCTGGCAAAAAAGCCAGAGTTCTTTCTCGTCGAGGTAAAGTTGCCGCTCGTTCTGTTCGGAGAGCAGCAAAAACATCTCGTGCAGGTCGCGCTGTTGCGAAAAGAGGCCATGCTTCCGCTCGAGGAGTTGCACGACGTGCTACGGCTAGAGTGGCGAAAATTAAGCATAGAGGACCTGCGACGTTCGCAGTTTAATGTCGTTTCCTCAAAAAAAGAAGCGGGCGTCTAATTTTTATTGGACGCCTGTTTCGGCGTGTGTATTTTCCTTTGAAATGTGTTTCGCACTGTTCTTAAGCGCGTAAATATGATATAATGTCTGGAAAAATTCATTACTTTTTGCATGAAACTCCGCCATATCAAAAAACGCGATCTTCGCTTTGCAAAAATGATCGAAAAACACAATTTCGATATTATTGGATATTTTGCTCCTACAAATCTCGAAAAAGCCTGTGATCAGTTTTTGAAAAACCCAAAAAAGGCGCCGTATTTTAAATTTGAGTGTCCATTTTCAAAAACTGAAGTGCAAAGATGGATAACCGAAGTTCAGAACATTCGAGAGCAGATTTTGAGATCCAAAATGGATAAGGCTCTTCTTCTCCTCTACATGCGAGCAATTGATGATATTTTCGATTCATATCATATGCTCCTCGCGTTTCTCAAAAAAGACGACGCTGAGTTTTACCGGTACAGTTCAAAAATTTACGGCAGACCGACAATAGTAGATACCCTCCTCGAAGCGCGACTATTTTCGGATATTCGGCAAAAAATCACTTCGAAAAAGAAAGCTTTTGACGATCTTCCCTACGCGAATGATAAACTCGAACCACTTGATGCAGAAAAATTTACTGCTTTTCTGAAAAAAGCGATGCAGTATTACACCAAAAAATTTGGAATTACCGTGAATATTGAAATCGGCGATGACAATATCATTCCAAATGTCAGCATGGGCGGAGAGGCGATTTACTTTCAAATCCCAAAAAACACCTTGCTCGACCCATTTGAAGCACTTTCCTTATTTTTCCATGAGATTGAAGGTCATGCGCTCAAAAGAGCAAATGCTGTCTTTTCGCCGTACCAAATTCTCGAAGAAGGAACAAAGGGATTTCTCACTCTCGATGAAGGAATTGCAATGTATCGCGAAGTTTCCATGATGAAAAAATTTTTTCATGTTGCGGAAGATTTCGACATGAATATTTCCAATCTCGTTCTTAGCCGAATTGCTAAAGGCGATGATTTTGTAAAAATTTTTGAAGTACTTCGAATGCTACAATTTGAAAAAGAAGACGCTTTTTACTCAGCGAGCAGATTTTTCATGGGAATTCATTCTCCCGGAAATACGAAGGGGTATTCATTTACCAGAGATTATGTGTACGAGTTCGGATACAATCTCGTGTCGGAATATCTCGCGAGCGGTGAAGATATTTGTTGGCTTTATCAAGGTCTTATTGGATTTCCAGAAGTTGATATTTTGAGACTTCTCAATATTCCCGCAACAATTCTCCCCGCAACCGAGCCTCAATATTACGAAAATCTTATCGACTTTCTCGGAATTCCGAGAAAGATGACATATGTAAAAAAACATAGAGGACATCACACCGCTCACGTATTTCAACATAAAAAAAGACGCCATTCATGAAATCTTCTCATTCAAAAAAAGTTCTTTGGCGTTTTTTCTCTTTCCTGAAGCCATATTGGAAACAGGGATGTATTATTGGCGTATTTTCCGTTATCACTCTCGGACTTGATCTGACAACGCCACTTCTTATGGAATATCTCATCGACACCGTTATTTTGGGAGAAAAATATGAGCAGCTCATGTATGTCGTGTTTACCTTCTTTCTCGTGAGCGAACTCCCTTCGGTAGTTTTCTTTCTCCAGCGCAAAGTCAGTGCTATGACTGAGGAAAATATTTCTCGTGATGTAAGGCTAAGGCTCTTTGAAAAGATCGAGCATCTCCCCGTGAAATATCTCCACGAACATCAAACAGGACAATTTGTTTCCAAGCTTACCAACGATGTCGATCAGCTCTACAGTGTGATGTATGAATCTCTTATTGGAATTGTACTCGATATTTTGAAACTCCTGGTGGTGAGCGCAATTCTCCTCTCTATGCACGTGAATATGGCACTTCTCTGCATTCTCCTGCTCCCCTTCTACATTCTTACCACGGAAAAATTCAAGAAAACAATTGATACTCGGTATGAAGCTCTCATGAAAAATTATGACAAAAGCATCGAGAATTATCAAGACGCGCTTGAAAATCTCTATCTCGTCAAATCCTTTGTTCTCGAAACTTTTGAAAAAACAAAAATCGGGCAGATTTTGCAAAAATATATTACATCGGTACTCAAATTTCTCAATGTGTACATTTTTTCTCAAAGCTTGGTGAGCGCAATTAAGAGCGTTACCGTTTTTATTGTATTTGGGTATGGAGGATATCTCGTGATTCACAAACAACTCAGTATCGGAACTTTGGTGGCGTTTAATAGCATCTCCGCAATGCTTTTTATAGCAATTGATAGTCTTTCAAATACCTATCTCGAGATGCAAAAAAGCAAAGTTTCTCTCCGAAGAATTTTTGATATTCTTGATGAAAGAGAGGAGGCATTTCGAACTGAGGAGGGTGTTCAATTTCCCATTAAAAAAGGAGATATCCGATTTGAAAATATTACCTTCTCGTACAGCGAATCAAAAGAAAATGTGCTCGAAAATTTTAGTCTTCACATACGAGCGGGCGAAAAAATTGCTCTTATCGGACCGAGCGGAATGGGGAAATCGACGATCACAAAACTTCTCATGAGGTTTTATGACCCGATCAAGGGGAAAATATTTGTCGATGATATGGACATTAGCAACATTGATATCGCATCACTCAGAGGACAAATCGGAGAAGTTCAGCAGGGACATTTTATTATGAAGGGAACGGTGATGGATAATATCCTTTTTGGAGCGAAGGATGCGTCTCCCGAAAATGCATTTGAAGCGGCCCAAAAAGCGTACGCCCATGATTTTATTATGCGACTTCCGAAAAAATATCACGAAGTTATTTCACAAAATTATGCAAACCTTTCTGGCGGCCAACTTCAACGAATAGCCCTTGCGAGAGCGATTCTCAAAAATCCGCCGCTCCTTATTTTTGATGAAGCGACTTCTGCTCTTGATCCAGAATCAGAACACCTGGTGCTCAAATCTCTTGAGGATTTTACGAAAGACAAAACTACCATTATTATCTCTCACCATCTCGAAACGCTCAAGAAAGCCGATCGTATTATCGTTCTCTTTGAGAAGAAAATTGTAGAGGAGGGCACTTTTGATGCACTTATGAGAAAAAAAGGGAGATTTTATGAAATATTAACGCAAAAAATGACCGAAAAAAGAACTGAAGAGCACCGAAATACGGAAATAACGAATATTCCTGCAATTGAAAAACATTTTTTCTCATCAAAAAAATAAATTTATTTCTATCCTTTTTCCATTTTTTTATGGCACCAATAGTATTTAAGAAGAAAAGAATATCGCGCGCTCCGATAAAACGAAAAGGACGTCATCTTCTCGCTAAAAAACGAAAATCTGGGCGAAAATAAAAAAAAGTTCTCTTCTCCTCTAAAAAATCCTTTTCTCTTCACGTTTCCTGAGCGTTTCTTTTGGACGTCCTGAGAGATTTTTGGCATAGTACATGCGCTTTTTTGTGAGATTATGTCCGAATTTTTAAATCTTCGAAAAGATTTGCTCACTTGGTATAAAAAAAACAAGCGTGATCTTCCATGGCGAAAAACTTCTGATCCATACAAAATTTGGGTATCAGAAATTATGCTTCAACAAACACAAGTCTCTCGAGTTCTCGACTATTACGAACGATTCCTGAAACGTTTTCCAAACATTTACAATCTTGCAAATGCGAATTGGGAAGAATTTCTGCCGTATTGGCAGGGGCTCGGATTTTACTCTCGTGGAAAAAATATGCTGAGGTCTGCAAAAATGCTTGTGGAGAGACATCACGGGAAATTTCCCAAATCAAAGTTACTTCTCATAAACCTCCCAGGTGTTGCCGAATATACTTCTGCTGCAATTCTGAGCTTCGCATTTGGAAAAGCTGTCCCAGCGATCGATACGAATTTACGAAGAGTGTTCCAGCGCGTGTATGGGTGTACGGAAAAAGGAGTGATCCCGAGAGCAAATGCGCTTTTTCTCCATGAAAGCGCGAATCTTATTCGCGCCGATGTCCCGGTAGGCGCGACCGTGCGGTCGCGCTTTCAGCGACAATACGGATCGTCGCCTTCCCATTTGAATCACGCATTTATGGATCTCGGCGCAATGATTTGTAAAAGTCGAACTCCGGAATGTGAAATCTGTCCGCTGCAAAATTATTGTCATTTTTTTCAGAGTGGAAAAAGGGGAGATTTTACAAAAAAACTTCTTTCACTTCCACGGAAAAAGATTCTTTCCGCAAAAATTCCCATGGAAGTCGCCGTAGCCTGTATTCATCAGAATGGAAAATACCTCATCGCGAAACGTCAAAAACGGAAAGGCGGAAGATGGGAATTCCCGGGAGGAAAACGAGAACGAGGAGAAGATTGGAGACATTGCCTCAAACGAGAAATTGAGGAAGAGCTTGGAATTGAAATTTCTGTTCGACCCTATTTTTTTGAAACGGTGTGGGAAGAAAAAGAATTTTTTTGGCGGCTTCGATTTTTTAGATGTCAGATTTTAAAAGGAATTCCAAAATGCATTGAACATGAGAAAATACAGTGGATTTCTCCGAGCGATTTCAAAAAATACACATTCCCTTCGGGGAATGCAAAGGCGATTGAGAGGTTACAGAAAATGAGGATGACATGAAAGCGCGACCGAGCGGTCGCGCCTACAACCGTAAACTCCTCACTGCTTCTTCTCCATTTTTTGCCCCGAACAAATACGATGCTGATACGATCATATTCGCTCCAGCTTCAACAACCTCACGAACTGTTTCATCGTTGATTCCTCCATCAACTTCAATATCCATTTCTGGATATTTTTCTCGAATTTCTCGAATTTTGGGAAGAACTTCTGGCATAAATTTTTGTCCGCTATATCCGGGTTCGACACTCATGATCATGACAAAATCAATGGCATCTAAAAAACTTTCAACTTCTGAGCATGGCGTTTTTGGCTTGAGAACTATTCCTGCCTTCATGCCAAGATTTTGAATTTGCTGAATCAGTGCATTCGAAGAATTTTCTTTTGCTGCTTCGACATGAAAAGAGATCATTTTTGCCCCAGCTTTTTGAAAATCTTCAACATATTCTTCTGGATGTTCCACCATGAGATGCACATCGAAAAGAGTTTTTGTGTGTAAACTTTTAAGAACCGGTGCTCCCATCGTAAGATTTGGAACAAAATGACCATCCATGACGTCAAAGTGAAATCCTTCGACATAGGGTTCAAAACGATCAATTTCACTTTGGAGTTTTCCAAAATCAGCGGAAAGGAGGGAGGGAAATATTTGGAGATTTGGCATAGTTAATTTTAAATTTCGAATTTCAAATTTCAAAATAATTTCTAAATCGTAATTTTTAAACAAAAACCTTCGCAGTCATTTTTCTGATTTTAAAAATTAGAAATTAAACATTAAGATTTATTTAGAAATTTCAAAATTTAAAATTAAAAATTAAAAATTAAAAATTTCTTACTTCATCCACTTCTCATAAAATCCGCACTCTTTTCTCTTCGAATTCCTCACGAGATCAGTATACACGTCTTTGAGAGAGACAATCGCCCAAACAGCATTCAAAATGAGAAATGGAAGGCTCGAAAGGAGGAGAGCATAGCAAACTAAAAGCGCACTCCCGAGAAAATTACAAAAATCATAAATGAAATATTCATTATTCCATATTCGAAACTGGCTGAGGATAAAAGCAATGAGGACAATTGTCGCGCCAGTGGTTCCAATGAGAGTTGTAGAATCCATATAGATAATTTTAGATTTTGAATTTTAGATTTTAGATTAAAAAAAATTTAAAATTTAGAATTTAAAATTCAAAATTTCCCAAATGCACCTCACCTCTTTTCCAAGTCTGCTATTTTCTGAATTCGCACCGCGTGTCTTCCTCCTTCAAATTCAGTTCTAAGCCAGATTTCGACTATTTTCAGCGCTGTTTCCAAACTCATCATCCGCTGCCCCAGTGAAAGGCAATTTGAATCGTTGTGGAGGCGGGCAAGCTTGGCAGATTCTTCGCTCCAGCAAAGCGTACAGCGAACTCCTTTCGCCTTATTCGCGACGATTGCTTCGCCATTTCCAGATCCTCCGAGAACAATGGCTCGCTCTGAATCTCCTTTTGAAATTGACTGCGCAGCTGGGAAAATAAAGTCTGGATAATCGCACGATTCTTCCGAATTCGTTCCAAAATCTTTCACTTCATGCCCTTTTTTTCCAAGAAATTTCTTGATTTCTTCTTTATATTTAAATCCGGCGTGATCTGAGGCAATGGCGATTTTCATAAAATCTCAAAAATCTACAAATATTGTAAGGATCAATGGAAAAAGCGCAATCAAAAAAGGTCTAAAGAATTGGGGGATTTGAATTCTGAAATAATGCTCTGTATGATCTGCCCCAAGTAAAATAGGAAAACTTATGCAAAAACCAGAAGGAGAAAAATCCCTCACATCTTCGGTACAGGAAAAAGCTTTGGAAATATATGACTGGAGCAAGTCGATGCTTGTAAATCTGAAGAATAAAATTCAGGAAGGCAGAGAAAGAGAAGAAAAAAAAACGAAATCTATAGAGATTGTAGGAAATGTCGTTGAGAAATTTTATTCGAATCAGGAAAAAGTTCGAGGAATGAAAACATTTGAAATGCAGATGAATCTATTCACTCTCGGCGCTTTTTTAGAAGTATTTCAATCACTGAAAAAAACCGGGGCCAATATTGAAATTACGGAGGAAGAAATCAAAAAATTGGAACAAGTGTATCAAATTGGAACTTCGGAAGAATTTAAAAATGTTCTTCAAACAGCAGAAAAAATAACAGATGATGATAAAAGGGCGACAGAGCTCATCACATCATCCCCTGTGACAAAAATGAATACTCTTCTTGGAGAAAATCTTTCCCTCATCAATCTCAATAGAAAACTGCAAAAAAGTTTTGAGCGTCAAGGAATATACTTTGACGGATACGGTCATATAGAATTAGAAGGATATCAAGTGCAAATATGGCTTTTTCATCCTATAGAAAAAATAGAAGAGACAACTCTCAAAAATCCTTATGATCTGAAAGCTCTAATTCCAGTAAAAGTTGTAACTCTCGGAAAAATGTTAATTCCTAGTCCTCTTTTTTCCGAAATCGAAGGACAAGAAGGTCCATTCCCACTTTGTGGAACAATAAATAGGCATGATATGAAGATATTTTTATTTCAAGAAGGAATTCAATTTTCGGCTGAAAAAACAAATATCCCCTATGAATCACAAAGAGAACTCGTTTTCGCAAATGAAACTGGAAATATTATTTTTGATGTCATATTTCCTCCAGAGGATTATGAATACATTCGAGATCCACGGACAAGATTAACCATACTTCAACTTAGTGAAGCATATTCGGATTTGACTTCTCTCAAGGCGGCGCTCGCCACTAAAAATCAAAATGTTATTTCCCATGAAATTTCTGAGAAATTATCGAAAACTAATATTGCTCAATATGAATATTCTCGCAATTTTTTTTTCGGAGTATTCTCTAGATCAATAAAGAAGCGCCCTCTTATATTTCAGGATCAACCATCAGATCTCTCGAGTAGTAGCGCTCTCAGTGATTACCTTATTCAAAAATGGATACCATCTCATGATGAAAAGTTTCGCCAAAAATATATTGGATTAATTTTACAAGCATGCGAAAAATATTTGCTCGATTATATCGATAACATGAAGAAGCTTGTGGAACAAAACAAACCTCATGAGACAAAAGGCAATTGAAAAAAATCAAATTTTGCACTTTTTACATTCGAAATTCATGTGACAAATTCACTTCTAAATTCTGAATTGTAAATGTTTTTCGCGTTTCTTTCGATGCATTTTCCCACATCACATATCCCGCCGCTGCAATCATGGCGGCATTGTCGGTAGAATATGACATTTTTTCTGGAATCCGCGTGAGAAGATTTCGTTTCTGTGCTTCTTCGAGAAATCGTTCGCGAAGCCTCTTATTTGCCGAAACTCCGCCAGCGAGATGAACTTCCTTTGCTGAATATGCATCCGCCGCTGAAAATAGTTTTTGGAGAAGTATCTCAACGATTGCTTCTTGATATGACGCAGCGAGATCGGCTTTTTCTGAATCAGAAATTTCATGAAGCCCTCCTCGATTACGAATTTCATAAAACAGCGCTGTTTTGAGACCTGAAAATGAAAAATTGAAATCTCCACTCTGTTTCATTGGTCGTGGAAAATGAATTTTTTGAGCGTCGCCGCCTTCAGCAATTCGAGAAAGATGAGGTCCTCCTGGATAAGGAAGCCCGAGCATTCGAGCTCCTTTATCAAATGCCTCTCCCGCGGCATCATCAATCGTTGATCCGAGTTTTTGAATTTCAGAAAGCCTTTCCCACACGTAAAGATCATTGTGACCTCCAGAAACAGTGAGTGAAATTACCGGAAAATGCGGCAATTCCTTTCGTTCAAGAATATTTGAAAAAAGATGCCCAGCAATATGAAATACGGGAATAAGTGGTTTTTTATAAAGCAGTGCGAGTGTTTTCGCAGCCTCAATTCCGACGAGGAGCGATCCGAGGAGTCCTGGACCATTTGTAACGGCAATGGCATCAATTTCTTCCCACGAAACACGCGCATCGAGAACAGCTTTTTGGAGAATGGGTGCGATTTTTAAAGCGCTATCGCGTGCCGCAATTTCCGGCACAATCCCTTTCGTCTCTTCATGGAGCTTCTCTGATGATCCAATAACGTTTGACAAGACTCCATACCCATCTTTTACGACTGATGCTGCCGTTTCATCGCACGATGTTTCAATGCCAAGAATTTTCATTATCTTCGTAAATAAGCGACGATATTGTACTGGAAATAGAAAAGTGTTCCAAAATTATTTGTCCTCACTCCACATTTCAGACACAATGAGACCAAATTTTTTTCCCCACATGAATCTCTCGCTTCTTCTCAAAAATTTTCCACATGAAAAAACCCTCGAAACACTCCCTCGAGCATACATAAATCATTCCGTACAGTTTAAAAAAATCTGCTCTCCAGAAATGAGAACAAAAGTACTTGAAGAAGTAGGTCTCAATATTTTTTATTTCCCATCAGAAATGGTAACCGGGTGTGATCTCCTCTCCGATTCTGGAGTGACCACAATGACTTCAGAACAATGGGCAGCTCTTCATAAAGGCGACGAAGCGTACGGATCAAATGCTGGATATTTTTTGCTCAGAGACCAAATCCGAGAAACATTTGGTGAAGATTTTTGGCACATAGAGACAGAAGAATCTCCAAATGCATTTTTGTTCCATCAAGGACGAGCTGCAGAAGATGCATTTTTTTCCCATATTGGAAAGCTCGGAGATAACCTCATTATCCCGAGCAATGGGCATTTTGATACAACTGAAGCGAATATCACAGCAAATAAAATTGAACCACAAAACTTGTTTTGTGAAGAATTCAAGGATGAATCATCTTCATCCTACTTTAAGGGGAATATGCATATAGGAAGGCTCCAAAGCCTGCTAGAAACCTCTGCAAACAGAATTCCTCTTGTTTTTCTCACCATTACAAATAACACCGGAGGTGGGCAGCCGGTTTCTCTTCAAAATATTCGCGAAGTTGCAGAGTTACTTCACTCTTATGATATTCCTCTTTTTTTGGATGCGTGCCGGTTTGCAGAAAATGCGTGGTTCATTCAGCAGCACGAAAGCGAGTATCAAGAAAAAAGAATACCAGCGATTGTGAAAGAGATTTTTTCCCATGGAGATGGATTTACGATGAGTTTCAAAAAAGACGGGCTTGTAAATATGGGAGGCGGACTTTTTATAAAGCATGGTGGACTTTTTCATAAGAAATATCCCAAAATGCTCGATGATCTCATGAATTACCAGATCATGAAAGAGGGACATCCAACGTATGGAGGTCTTTCGGGAAGGGATATTATGACGCTCGTGTATGGACTCAAACAAGTGACCGAAGAAGAGTATCTTACTGCTCGCATCAGGCAGGTTCAAAATTTTGGAAAAACCCTCGCGGACGCTGGGGTTCCAGTTTTACAGCCATTCGGTGGACATGCCGTATATATTGACATGAATCGGTTTTTTGCTGGTACAAAAATGACTCCGGGAGATTTTGGAGGAATTTCTTTTACAGCACTTCTTCTTGCCGGGTACGGACATCGAGCATGTGAACTCGGCAATTTTGCATTTGGATCCTATGATTCGGTGTCACAGAAAGAAACATTTCCCGAAGTAAACTTTGTGCGGCTCGCTGTACCACGTTTACGATATGAGGAACAAGATCTCACTGCTGCTGCTCAAGCGATACAAAAACTTTTTGAAAATCGCGATAAAATTCCCCCCGTGGATGTGATTTACGGCAAAGAGCTTTCACTTCGACATTTTAAAGCCCGATTTCGGTTTCGCGCATGAGAAAAGTTTGAATATTTCAAAAATATGAAAATCAGGTAGTAGGACAGCATTCGTAATTCGTAATTCGTAATTCGTAATTCGTAATTGATATTGACATTGCGCTTTTCCTGCCTTTCCCTCACAATAAAGGTACCTTTTTCCCGAAACAATGTGCGGTCTTGTTGGTATTATTAATCGGCAATATCCGGCGAATCAGGATATTTTCGATGCTCTTACTGTTCTCCAACACAGGGGACAAGATGCCGCAGGAATTACCACAATTCAGGGGCGGAATTTTTTCATGCACAAAGGAAATGGTCTTGTGAGAGATGTGATCCGCACAAAAAATATGAAGGATCTCGTTGGAAATGTCGGAATAGGACATGTGCGTTATCCAACTGCAGGCTGTGCTTCTCCACTTGAGGCCCAGCCTTTTTATGTAAATGCTCCGTTTGGAATTTCACTTGGTCATAATGGAAATCTCGTAAATGCAGATGAACTTGCGGAAGAAATTTTTCAAAAAGATCGTCGGCATTTGAACACCACGTCTGATTCAGAAATTCTCCTCAATATTCTCGCGCATGAGCTTCAGCAGTGCAATAAAATCAAACTGAGCGGAGATGATATTTTTGCCGCAGTCACCCGACTCAATAAGAGATGTAGTGGCGCTTATGCGGCTGTCGCTCTTATTGCAGATCACGGCATGATTGCTTTTCGTGATCCATACGCTATTCGGCCGCTTATTTTCGGAAAACGAAAAACACCGTTCGGGACAGAATACATGGTTGCCTCTGAATCGGTTGCTCTGGACAGCCTTGGATTCGAGATAATTCGTGATGTGCTTCCGGGAGAATGCATTTATTTCCCGTTTAATTCAAATGAATACGAATATAAAATATGCGCGGATCACACGGAATATCGTCCGTGTATTTTTGAACTCGTCTATCTCGCGAGACCAGATTCGATTCTTGATAAAATTTCCGTATATAAAGCACGCCTCAGAATGGGAGAAAAACTCGCAAAAAAAATTCTGAAAAAGTTAAAAAATCACGATATTGATGTGGTAATTCCCATTCCAGATTCTGGTCGTACTGCGGCTATCGAAATTGCTCATAAGCTGAACGTGAAATATCGCGAAGGTTTTGTAAAGAATCGGTACATTGGCAGAACTTTCATCATGCCAGGACAAGAAATTCGGCAAAAATCTATTCGACAAAAACTCAATGCTATTTCTCTAGAATTCAAAGATAAGAATGTCCTTCTCGTTGATGACTCAATTGTTCGTGGAAATACATCTAAGAAAATTATTGAGATGGCGAGAAATGCAGGAGCTAAAAAAGTGTATTTTGCTTCCACTGCTCCAGAGGTGAAATATCCGAACGTATACGGCATTGATATGCCGTCACGAAACGAACTTATTGCCCATGGACTTACCGAAGATGAAATTGGGAAATTTATTGGTGCTGATGGACTTTTTTATCAGGATCTCGAAGACTTTATCGCCGCCTGTCATGAGGGAAATCCAAAACTCGATGGATTTGAAACTTCTTGTTTTGATGGAGTATATTGCACGAAAAATGTGAAAGAAGAGTACCTAATTCATATTGAGCAGGTGAGAAATGATGCTACTCGCACTGAACGTGAGCAAAGGGACATGGAAAATCCTGTGTCACTTCTGTAAGGAAGTAGGAATTAGGAAGCAGGAATTAGGAATAATGGATAAGGAAGAGGTGCAACACTCAAGAAATGACATTCGAAAAGTGTCATCTCTATAAAGCCGTATTCCTACTTCCTTATTCCTGCTTCCTTATTCCTACTTCCTAATTCCTACTTCCTAATTCCTACTTCCTAATTCCTAATTCCTGCTTGGAGCTTGTGTTACTCTTGAGAGCAATCAGGTCTGTTTCCAGAACCTTGAGTTTTTCATTTGTTTTTTCGAGAACTTTTCGCACTTCTTCAACTTCGCTGTGTACCCTCAGGGCGTCAATTCCGCGAGCCTTTTCAATAGCTTCAGCAGTTTCTCTCACGGCAAATCCAGGTCCTTCCGTAAAAATTCTTCTCAGAATATTCCCTATTTTAAAAACGAAATTTTTCAGTTTCTGAAAAGTCGATTCGAGAGTAATTTTTCGAACAATAAGATCAGAAACAACTGGTATTTTATAATATCGTCCCGCCTGTGCTTCCAAAAATCCCATAAGTGCACCGGCTACAATGAGAATATTCAAATAATTGAGACCCCAGGGAAGCATGGCGAAAATCACAAAGAAAAATCCGAGATAGAGTGCCTGAAGTGCATGATGCTTTATAAAGTCGCTATCTCTGCGACTTATGAGGAGAATAGGAGCGAAAATAAGGATGTAGGAAAATGCTGCGATATCTTTATTTTTTTCAATATCATCTGGGAGATTTTGAGCAGTGGTATTCGATGGAGATTCCGACATATTCTTGGAAAAAGGTTCTTGCATTTCATATTATTTTACCAGAAATAGCGCAGGAAAGCAAAATTTTCTCGATTCTCTTTCAAAATCATTGGATGAGAATTCGATAGAAGTAAGTTCCCACTACGCTTTTCGTCATTCCGACCGCAGTAATTCAGCTTCAGGAAGATGTGTGATGGGTGAACTTTACGAACGGGAGGAATCTCTTGTCACCAATCTCTGTACACCTTATTCAGTGTATATTTATGGTCAAGTGAGATCCCTCCAAAAAGACACCCTCAGTGTTTCATGAATTCTTCCTAATGTTTCGCGTCTGCAGTCGGGATGACGATTACGAGAGGAAGTCAACAAGCATCTCCATTTCTCCTTATAAAACACAATGGAATCGTTACCAGAAAATTACTGCCCGATCGCCTTTTTCCTCATTGCAAAAAATCTACTTTTGGATACAATCTCAGCAGAGTTTTCCTTATCGAAACGTGATGATTTCCATTTCTCATCTTACCAAAATATATCCAGGAACAAAAACTCCATCAGTTGAGAAAATTTCGCTGAATGTGAAAAAGGGAGAAGTTTTTGGATTTTTGGGACCAAATGGAGCTGGAAAAACGACAACTGTAAAAATGATGATGGGACTCATGCGTCCAACTTCTGGAAAAATTTCGATTCTTGATTCCACTCCTGAAGATTTTCGGGTGAAAACAAAAATTGGATTCCTCCCAGAAAATCCGTATTTTTATCAGTATCTTACAGCAGTGGAATTTCTTGAAATGTGTGCGAATATTTTTGGAATTCCGCGAGTAAAAATTCAGAAAAAAATCGGCGAATCACTTCTGAGTGTTCATCTCAAAAAAGAAGCATGGAATACAAAGATTCGAACATATTCCAAAGGAATGCAACAGCGTCTTGGTCTTGCGCAAGCGCTTATTAACAATCCTGAGCTTGTAGTTCTCGATGAACCGATGGCAGGACTTGATCCTCTTGGGCGAAAAGAAGTAAAAGACATTATTTTGAATCTCAAGAAAAATGGAAAAACCGTATTTTTTAATTCTCACATTCTTTCTGATGTCGAAGATCTCTGCGATCATGCGGCAATTATTGATCGTGGAAAAATTATTCTGGACGATACCGTGAAAGTAATTACCAAAAATTACACCATTCCGCTCGAAGAAGTTTTTGTTTCCATTATTACTCAAAAACGCACATGAATGTCCTTTTTTCTCTGGCAAAAAACGCATTCCGAGAAGCAATTCGAGACCGAATTCTCTCTGTTATTTTTGTTTTTGGATTTCTCTTTCTTCTCGCAGCACCACTTGCTGGAAAACTCGCGGTAGGGCAAGAGCAAAGACTCGTGGCAAATTTTGGCATTTCGATGATTCACCTTTTTGGAATTTTTCTCACCATATTTGTCGGAAGCAGGCTGATTTTCAATGAAATTGATAAAAAAACTATTTTCCTCCTTATTCCAAAACCAATTCCGAGAAGTTCCATTATTCTGGGGAAATTTTTTGGACTTGGCGCCGTACTTTTTTTGACGACCATGCTGATGACGGGAGTGTATTTTTTCCTTGTTCCGTTTTCTTTCGCAATACTTCTCACAGTCGCACTCCTCTATCTCTCTTTTTTGCTTCTCCTTGCACTCGTATTATTTCTTTCATCGTTCATGTCTCCACTCCTTTCTTCCGTAGCGGGAATACTTCTCTTTGTAGTCGGAAATACCACAGCATCTCTGAAAATTCTTTCAGCGCATTTTGGAGGAGAAGTGTTTCAAAAATTTTCCAATGTCATCTATGTCATCATGCCGAATTTTAGCAGTTTGAATTTAAAAAATTATATTTTGTACGATATTCCCTATACGTCTCTTGATATTTTTTACATTGTCCTCACTGCTGTTCTTTTTATCCTCCTCTTCCTTATCTTCGCTATCCTCATATTTTCTCGAAAACAATTTGTGTGAGAAATCGAGATTTTTCTTGATTTCCTTGCGAAAAAATATGCTGATCATTTTTCTCTCATGAAAATATTTCGAACGCTTGTTCTCGTCGTTTTCATAGGAATTTCTTTTCTGGGAATCTGGGAAGGACAAATGAGTCTTTTCCCATTTCATGAAAATCGTTTTTTTTCTGATAAAGCTCCCATTACCGCGTTTAATAGCGGAAAGGAACTGAAATATTTTGCGCTGGGTTTTGATAATTTTTTAGCGGATTTATTTTGGCTGAGAACACTTCAGTATGTGGGAGGAAATGCGCGGCTCAGGGAATTCCCCGCGCTCGAAGGATTTTCTCAAACCATTACTGATCTCGATCCGAAATTTGCATATGTGTATCACTTTGCCGGACTGATGCTTCCTTCAGTACAAAAATATCCTGAAGCTGAAGAAATTTTATTGAAGGGTGAAAAAAATGTTCCGAATGACTGGCAAATTTCTTTTGATCTTGGATTTCTCTCTTTTTATTATCTCGAAGATTACGACAAAGCGATTGCCGCATATGAGCGATGTCTCACAAAATCTGGATGCCTTCGCGGAGCAAAAACACTTATCCCAACACTCGAAGCGCGAAAAGGAAAAGTGGAAATTGCTTTTTGGAACATTATTGAACAATATCAAAATGCCGAATTAGATGAAGAAAAGAACTATTTGCTCGATAAGATAGAAGAAGTGGGAAAGCTTTTTCTTCTTCAAAAAATTACAGTGTATATTCCTCTTGAGTCAAAAGTTTCGGAACTCATCGGTAAAAAAATTCCCAAGGATGAAGAGATCACAAAGCTTATCGACATTTTAGAAAATCAGGTTATCCACAAAGATCTCGTGTCAGATCGGGGGATAATTCTGGAAGAACTCACCAAAAACGTATTTGTGACGAATCCATTTCTTTGGGATGCGGAAAAAAAGGAAGTGCGACCGGAGAAATGGTAAAGTCAATTACGAATTACGATCAAGTTGTCAGTATTTAGTTTTTTTATTCGTAATTCGTAATTTGTAATTCGTAATTGACTTGAATCTTCAGCAAAAAACCAAGAAAATACTCATACATTTTTGTTGAAAACATGACGGAAATAAGCGGTGCTGATATATTACTGCAGAGCATAATACAAGAAGGAGTTCGTCTCGTCTTCGGATATCCAGGAGGCTCGGTGATTCCGCTCTACGATCGACTCGTAAAGTATCCAAAACTTCGACATATTCTTGTTCGTCATGAACAAGCAGCCGCATTTGCGGCAAATGGAGTTGGTCGCGCAACCGGAAAACCGGGAGTATGTTTTGCAACTTCTGGTCCCGGCGCGACAAATCTCGTTACCGGAGTTGCGGATGCAATGCTCGATTCTATTCCGATGATTGCCGTTACTGGGCAAGTGCACTCGCATCTTCTCGGGAGTGATGCATTTCAGGAAACTGATTCCATTGGAATTTTTCTTCCTGTGGTAAAGCACAGCTATTTTGTTTCCGATCCCAAAGATTTGGCAAGAGTGATCAAGGAAGCTTTTTATATCGCGCAAAATGGACGTCCTGGTCCAGTGCATATCGACATCACGAAAGATGCGTTTTTAAAAACAGCGAAATATGAATATCCGAAAAAAGTTTCTCTTCCGGGATTTCCAAAAATTCACAGCGTTTCTTCTTCAGATTTAGAAAAAGCTCGTGATCTCATTCAGGCATCGAAAAAACCAGTGGCAATTGTTGGGCATGGAGTAGTAATTTCTCGCGCTTTTCAGGAACTTAAATCTTTTTTGGAAAAATCTGATATTCCCGCAGTCTGTACACTTCATGGACTCAGCGCACTTCCGAGCGCACATTCAAAAAATCTCGGGCTTCTCGGAATGCACGGAAATGTGTATGCAAATTATGCAGTTCATAATTCCGATCTCGTGATTTCATTAGGATCTCGTTTTGATGATCGTATTACCGGAAGACTCAAAGATTTTGCTCCTGATGCAAAGGTAATTCACTTTGAAATTGATCCTTCTGAAATTGAAAAAAATGTTCGAGTGACGGTCCCTCTCATCGGAGATATTTCCGAAACTTTGAAAAAACTGAATCCACTCCTCAAACAGAAAAAATGCGAATCGTGGTGGAAGGTTATTGATACGTGGAAAGATAAATTCGCAATTGAAAAAGTCCATGCGTGTGAAGACCGAAAATGTTTGAATACGCTGAGAGCGTGCGATGCCCTGAGCATTCTCGCAGAAGAAACGAAGGGAAACGTCCTTTTTGTTCCTGACGTTGGTCAGCACCAAATGTGGGCAGCACAAGTATTTCCCGTAAAAAAAGAAAATTCCCATTTTTATTCTGGAGGTCTTGGCGCCATGGGATTTTCTCTTCCAACAGCGATGGGGATTCAACTCGCGATGCCAGACGAGGAAGTCTGGAGTGTTTCTGGCGATGGCGGATTTCAGATGAATTCACAGGAACTTATCACACTCATTCAAGATAAAATTCCACTGAAAATGATGATTATCAACAATCATTACCTCGGAATGGTGCGTCAGTGGCAGGAACTTTTCCATGATAAAACCTATTCATTCGTCGACATGAAAACCCCAGATTTCGTGAAGCTCGCAGAAGCAAATGAAATTCCGGGATTTCGTGCAAATAATCAAAAAGAAACGCGTGAAGCGATTAAGAAAGCCCGAAAAATCAAAGGTCCAGTACTGATCGAATGTAATGTTTCGCAGGAAGAAAATGTGTTCCCCATGGTCGCAGCGGGAGATTCGCTCGGAGAGACGAGAATTCAATAATCAATTACGAATGAGGATACGTTTAACAAAGTCGACAACTTTTTGTGAGATATGAAAACAGATCAAGTCCTCGTCAAAAATTCTGGGATTGAAGGAAAAGGAGTGTTCGCACATCGTGATTTTAAGAAGGGGGAAATTGTTTTGCATTGGGATACTTCACATACATTGCCAAAAGAAAAAGTGGAAAAAATGTCTAACGAGGAAAAAAAGTACATTTCGTTTTTAGATGGTAAGTATGTGATACTGCAAGAACCTGAAAAGTATGTAAATCATTCATGTGAACCAAACACCACTGCTCAGCATTTTTGTGATGTTGCCATGAGAGATATTCAACAAGGAGAAGAGATTACTGCGGATTACAGCGAAGAATTGCCTCCTAATACTTATATGGAATGTAATTGTGGGAGGAAGAAATGCAGGAAGATTATCCGCAGTTAATTGCCAAAAAAAACAGATTCGAATTTTAATTCTCGCATGCCATACATCGATATATTGGGATACATTGCCGGCATTCTTGTGACTATTTCTTTGATTCCGCAAACAATAAAAAGCTGGAAAACAAAATCCACAAAAGATTTATCTCTTAGTCGGTACACCATTTATACCTCTGGTTTGATGTTGTGGTCAGTTTACGGATTTTTAAAACCGAACTATCCGATAGGAATTATGAGTGTCATAGGATTTTTCCTCGCACTTTCGATATTGCTTTTAAAGATCAGATATAAGTGAATGATTAAAAAGCTAACCCTAAAAAACCAGCAACAAATACTTGATTTCTGCTACAAAAGAGAAAGAGAAAATCTTTTTGTTATCGGTAGTTTTAAAAATGACAAAAAACCATTCTCTATAAACAAATACTACGGATACTTTCAAAGGGGAAGTTTAATAGGACTTGCTACATTTTTTGGAAAATTTGGAAGTTTTGTGATTAACGCCAATAGAATAAAAGTCCTTGAAGCACTTGTTGATTATGGAGTTCGTGAAAAATTAAATATTGGATGTGTTCCTGCATTTAAGAAATATGCAAAGGGAATGATTGAGAGATTTGAGAAAATCCATAAGAAAAAGCCAAAAAAAATAATGAATGATATTGTATTCATTCTCACAAAAAAAACTTTCCGAAATTTTTCAGCGGGGATCGAAGAAAAAGGTTCTAAAAAAGATATTGATGATATTGTTAAATTTGATAGAAAAATTGGTTTTTCAAAAGAAAAAGGGGAAATCAGGTCAAAAGAGAGAAAGAAAATTCTCCATGAACACACATTTTTTATGAAAATGAGAAACAAAATCGTATCAAAGGCGAATCTTCACGGGTATTCAAAAAATTACTTTCAAATAGGCGGTGTGGGAACGTTAGAAGCATTTAGAGGACAAGGACTGGCGAAAAAGGTCGTGAGCAAATTATGCGAATATTATTTTCAAAAGGGAATAAAGTATGGATTGCTTTTCACAGGCAATGATAACATCGCCGCTCAAAAAGTTTACAAAAGTATTGGTTTTAAGCCAATAGATAAATTTGTTATTGCTGAATACAAGTAAAATTTTTACTCCACCACCACAAACTTTCCGCGGAAGCGCGTTTTTAGCGCGGTTCCATTTGTTTGTTTTCCTTTAAAGGTCCAAAGCACGGCAGGATGTTTTGTACTTCGCCATTATTAAAAACAACAAAACTCCTCAAATTATGGTCAATATCGGTCTTTGTCACCCCGGACTTGATCCGGGGTCAAAGATGCAATCATCGTTCCACGATTCAGCCAGATCTTTCCAAAGAGGATTTTCTTTTTCCATAAGCTCTTCCTTCCATTTTCTTCTCCATTTTTTCAATTGTTTTTCACGATAAATTGCATCTCCAATATACTGATATTCTTCAAAATACATCAATCTCTGAACTCCATATTTCTTTGTGGATCCATCCTTCAATTTTGCTTTATGCTCAAGCATTCTCCTTTCGAGATTATTTGTTACGCCAACATACAGAACAGTTCTCTTTATATTACTCAGGATATACACATAATATGCTCTGTTTTCATAAAAATATCTGGTCATATTGGAACGATGGTTTATATCAGACATGATACTTTGACCCCGGATCAAGTCCGGGGTGACAAAAAAAAGAGAAGACTTGAATTTCTTCACAATAGAGAGAAAAACAGGCGATCGAAAGTGTTGACGGGGTCCGACGACAGAAAATTTTTATTCAATTTCCTGCAACCTTTTCCGAAAATCCAATTTCTGCAAATATTCCTGCACTGATTTTGGAAGAAATGATGACACATCTTCCCCTTTTTTTACCTTTTTCCGAATTTCTGTGGCGGAAATACACACTCGTTTTGTATTTATTTCATATACCTTTTTCTCAGTGAAATCATGAAATAACTTTCTCACAATTGGAGACCCTGAAAAAACAGCATTAAATTCAGGACAGAGATGGATAACGTGCGCTGGCCAAAGGGCATAATTGTCAATATTTCGAACAGGAAGAATCCATACTTTTTCTCGAGGAATCTTCATTTCTTCAAGGACTCCGAGAATGAGTTCAAATCGTTCTGAAGCTGTGAGCGGATTTTCCAGAAGAAAACTGTCTTCAGCGCTGCCGATAGCGATGATAATTTCGTCAAAATGATCTGGATGCTTAAGTATTTGCTGGATTGCATCGACATGTCCAAGGTGAATCGGTTGAAATCTGCCGATGTAGAGTGCTCGTTTTTTCATTGGATTCCAAGCGGAAAGATGGAAATATTATAGAAGTACAAAGTACAAAACACAAAGCACAAAACAGAATTTTGAATTTTAGAAATTATTCTCTGAATGTGACCATTACTGAAGCCTTACAGATGGCAAAAAAAAGCCTGAAGAAATATCTCCAAAAAGATGATACTCCGAATTTGGATGCGGAAGTGCTTCTTGCCGATATTCTGAGTGTTTCCCGCACGTACCTTTTTGCACATGGAAACACTTCTCTTTCTCAAAAAAATCTCAAGAAATACTCTGTTCTTCTTAAGAAACGAACTTTTGGAACTCCCATTTCTCATCTTCTCCATCGAAAAGAATTTTTCGGACTTGAGTTTTATGTCGATGAACACGTCTTAACTCCGCGTCCGGAAACCGAAATCCTCGTAGAGAAAGCATTAGAAATTCTGAAGAATTTTGAAAAGTCGACCATTCTCGACATTGGCACGGGCAGCGGATGTATTGCGATTTCGCTCAGAAAATATCTTCCCGCATGTCATCAGATGTATGCCATTGATATTTCGGAAAAAGCGCTAAAAATAGCCCGAAAAAATGCTCGACTACTTCACGCTTCTTATATTATTTTTAAAAAATCAAATCTTTTGAAAAATATTCGCCTTCCGAAAAATACTCCATGTCCGGTTCTTGTCCTTGCGAATCTTCCCTACATACCGAAGCGTGATATTCTTCCCGTCGAAGTAAAAAAATATGACCCAAAAATAGCTTTACTCAGCGGGAATGATGGACTTTCTTTGTATCGAAGATTTTTTCAAGAACTTCAAAAGTTTCCGTGCGATATGTGTATTTTTGAATTTTCTCAAAAACAAAAATTAAAAATCAAAAAAATCGTTCTCAAACATTTCCCTCATGCGAAACTCTCGATTTTCCCTAAGATGAAGAGCCCCATTTCTCTAGGAATTCTCGCCCTGAATCCTTGTTTTTTACCTCAAAAAATGATACAATAATCCGAAGTTCTTATTTTAAATACACACACATATGATCAATGAAGAACTCATGCAAGAACAGGATGAAGAAGAAGTCCAAGAGCCCGATCATGAGGTGAAACTTGAAAATATTGGAGATGAAGTCTCTCTTGATGACCTACTGGACCTCGTCATCGATCAAGAAGCGTCCGACATTCACTTTGGGGCAAATGCTCGTATCGCCATTCGTATTAACGGACAAATTTGTTTTGTGGATAATGTTCCACCACTTACAAGAGAGCAATCAGAGCGTATTATTTACGGCATGATTCCTACAGAATCGATGAAAGAAACATTGATTCGTACTCGGGAACTTGATTTTGCATACGAACATAAAGATGGAACCGCATTCCGTGTGAATCTTTTTTATAAACGAAAAAATCTTTCAGGCGTAATGAGGAGAATTTCGTCAGCAGCATGGTCTATTGATGAAATTGGACTTCCTCACGCCGTATATAATCTCATTCGCGCAAAACAGGGACTCATTCTGGTCACCGGACCAACGGGATCAGGAAAATCAACATCCATGCAGTCAATGCTCGATCATATTAATAAACATCGTGTCGAACATATTTTGACAATTGAAGATCCTATCGAGTTCGTATTTACGCCTGACAAGTCGATTATCTCTCAACGTGAAATCGGTTCTGACACTCTTTCATTCGCAAATGCTCTTCGTGGAGCTCTTCGTCAGGATCCAGATGTCGTTATGATCGGAGAAATGCGTGATCCAGAAACAATTATGGCGGCGATGAACCTTTCTGAAACAGGACATCTCGTATTTTCTACACTCCACACGTCAAGCGCTCCTCAAACAATTTCGAGAATCGCAAGTGCGTTCCCGCCAGAACAACAGATGCAAATATATTCACGTCTTGCGGATACGCTCATCGGAGTTATTTCTCAGAGACTTGTACCGAGGGCAGATCGTCCAGGACGAGTTGCAATTTACGAATTCATGGTGGTAAATGCCGCTATTCGAAATCTTATTCGTCAAGGAGATGTTGCGCAGATGCCGAATGCAATCCAATCTGGAGCTTCACTCGGAATGATTCGAATGGAGAAATATGCAGAACAACTCGCGGAAGATGGAATCATCAGGCAAGAGGATTACATTCATTATTTTAAGGAAGAATAGCTCGGCAAGCAGTAAGCAATAAGCAATAGGCGATAAGTTATTCAATTCGAACTTATTGCTTACTGCCTACTGCTTATTGCTGATTTCCCTCGCCCTTTCATACGCCGCCTGAATTCCTGCATTTAGGACATTTTCGAGTCTGAGTTCTTCAAATTTTTTTAGTGCTGCCTCCGTTGTTCCGCCTTTGGATGTGACTTTTTCCCGAAGAGTTTGAAAAAAATCTTCGGATTGTTGCGCGAGTTCTCCTGTTCCTCGCAAAGTTCCGAGTGCGATGTTTTTCGCGTCTGATTCAGAAAATCCAAATTTTTGTGCTTTTTGAGAAAAAATTTCGAGAATTCGGAAAAAATATGCTGGACCACTTCCTGAAAGAGCCGTAATGGCATCAATTTGCTCTTCAGATGTACAGTCGATTGTAACGCCACATGTGTGGAAAAGATTTTTCACATATTCATATTCTTTCTTTTCTACTTCTTTCGACGGGAACATTCCCGCTACCGCCATTTTTACGAGTGCTGGAGTATTTGGCATCACTCGAATTACTTTTGAAATATCGCTGATCTTCTGAAGAAAATGAATTGAAATCCCAGCAGCTATTGATACTAAAAGTACGTTTTTTCTTAGAGAATCTCGAACAGAACCAAAAAATGTTTGAACATCTTGTGGTTTGATGGCAAGAAATATGATATCAGATCCACGGATGACGACATTTGGATCTTCCGAAACTTGTATTCCCATTTTTCGAAAATATTCGAGTTTTCCAGAGCTGCGGTCGCATATTTTGAGATTTGCTCGCAAGATATTTTCGGACGTTAAAAACGCGGAAATCAGTGCTGATCCCATGTTTCCGGCACCAATGAATCCAAGAGATGGAGACATGAACATTATGAAAAAATTGAACTTTGAACATCTGGAACTTCTTCCTCTTGAACAGGAATATCCGCATCAAATTGGTCCGCAACCAAATTTCCTTTTTCTGTTGTTCTGTCGCTCTCATATTTTTTATGTACTTTGCTATTCAGAGTCTCATCAGTTCCGACATCGATGTTCTTTGTGATTACAGAATTTTTAAACGGAATTTCTGGGAGTTTTCTTCCCTTTTTCCATTTCGTTTCTTCTCCAGATTTTCGGAAATTCTCCCATCTTTCCAATGAGAAAAGAAGCCGAGAGAGTCGGTTTACAAAGGCAAAAAGTTCAGCACGGATATACTGCGTCCTTAAGAGCGGGACAAGGCTCCTTTCAAGCCTCCTCGTTACTGCTCGAGCATAATTGAGCCAAATGGCTGCTTGAGCTCCACTCGGGAGCATAAATTCTCGAAGTTCTGGAAGTTTTTCATCCAAAAAGAGAATCCATTCGGTCATTTTGATAACCTCACTCGAAGAAACATTTTCTGCCATGAATTTCCCTTCTGCGCAAATTTCAGCTCCTATGTCGAAAGTCATATGTGATATCGTTTCCAAAATTTCACGCGATTCAGGCTGGAGATCCATGGTCAAAATCATCCCGAGGACTCCATTCAGTTCATCAGTATTCCCCACAGCCTCAATGCACTGGCTTTCTTTTGAAATTCTTCTCCCCGAAAAGAGCGACGTATCACCAAGATCGCCCATTCCAATGTGTTCTGTCATAGCGTATGCAAGAAAAATACAGAGGTAGTCTGCCACTATTTTTTGCCAGAAACAAATGTATTTTCGGGAAGAACTTGTGAGGGAGCCATTTTTCTGAAAAAATAGCATCATATTCCCGCTTCCTTTCTTGGGAACTCATGAATATTTTTCTCAAATTTCCGGTGGTTACCCCATTTATAGCTCTTCTTTCTGCGGAAATATTGAAACTTCTGATTTGTTTTTGGAAAGAAAAAAAAATTCACTGGAGTGATTTTGCGAGGTCTGGCGGAATGCCTTCTGCACACGCAACACTGGTTTCAAGCCTGACTATGACAATATTTCTTGTATATGGAATTTCATCTATTGAATTCGCCCTCTCAAGTGTATTTTCTGTAATTGTCCTCTACGATGCGATAAAACTGAGATGGGAAGCGGGGAAACATGCGAAAGTTCTCAATTATCTCATCGGAGAGAAAAAACTCGAAGAACGCCTTGGGCACACATTTGTGGAAATGATGACGGGAATATTTTTGGGAGTGGGAGTTACGTTTCTTCTTGTTATGATATGATTTTTGGAGAATTTTTAATTTTGAAATTTTGAAATTTTTAAATAAATCTTAATGTCTAATTTTTAATGTTTGGAAATTAAGATTTAAAAATTAGAATTTATTTAGAAATTTTAAAATTTAAAATTCGAAATTAACACATCCAATTCCTCCGAATAATTTTATCCTCATCCATTTCCATATGAAATTTACAAAAGCCGCCATTCGCACAACTAAAGAAGCTCCTTCCGACGCTGATTCTATCAACGCAAAGCTCCTCACTCAGGGAAATTTTATGAAAAAAGAACTTGCGGGAGTGTATTCCCTTCTTCCACTCGGAAAACGTGTCGTGAGAAAAATTGAACAAATTATTCGAGAAGAAATGAATGCGATCGATTCTGTCGAAATCGGAATGACCGCGATTACTCCGCTTGAAAACTGGGAAAAAACCGGACGCGACAAACTTGACATTGCGTACAGACCAACAGATCGAACGATTCTCGGGTTTAGTCATGAAGAAATGGTGACGCCAATTGCAAAAGAATATATTAAATCTTGGAAAGATTTGCCGATGTCTTTGTATCAAATTCAGACAAAATTCCGAAATGAACCGCGAGCGAAATCAGGAATTCTTCGTGGAAGAGAATTTCTTATGAAAGATGCGTATTCGTTTCATAGGGCGCAAGAAGATCTCGATCAGTATTATCAAAAAATGTATGACGCGTATTTGAAAGTTTTTGCAAGGTGCGGACTCACGGCGTATGCGATCGAAGCTTCCGGAGGAATTTTCACGAAAAAAGTTTCGCACGAATTCGTGACGATTACTCCGGCGGGAGAAGACACCGTTATTTTTGAGGAAGAGAAGGGAAAACTTCTTCATCCGCAAAATTCTGAAATTGCGGTGGGAAATGCTCCGGAGCCAAAAGAACTTTTAGAAAAGTGGAAAGAAAAGGAATTGCCGCTCGAAGAAAAAGAAATTCCTCGACCAAAAAGTATTTCGAAAACTGCTGAACAGTACAAAATTCACGAATGGGAAATTCTAAAAACACTTATTCTCCTCATTCGAAAAAAAGGAGAAAAAGAATCAGAAATGGTCGGGGTTTCTGTTCGTGGAGATTTGGAAATCAATATGCACAAAGTTTCCTCGTATTTCCAAACCGAAGAATTTCGTCCAGCAACTTCAGAAGAACTTGCGGCAAAAGGACTCGCGGAAGGATTTATTTCACCAATAAAAAATTCAAAAATTAAATTCTATGCCGATCATTCGGTGAAAAAGATGAGAGATTTTTGTACCGGAGCAAACACAATGAATCACGATTATTTCAATGCAAATGTCGAACGAGACTGTAATTTTGAAGATTTCGCCGATTTCGCGTTGGTCAAAGAAGGCTTTACTTCAGTAAAAAGTGGACATGTTTTGAAAGCGGAAAAATGTGTAGAAGTCGGAAATATTTTTGATCTCGAAACAAAATATTCTGATGCATTTGATTTTAAATTCACGGACAAAGATGGAAAATTGAAGCAAGTTTTGATGGGATGTTATGGCATCGGCGTGACGAGACTTATGGGAACAGCGGTGGAAGCGTTTCACGATGAGAAAGGAATTCTCTGGCCAAAAAGTATTGCGCCATACCACGTCATCATTGTTCCCATTGGAAAAACGGGAGAATTCGAAACTTCTCTGAAGAAAGCAGAAGACCTCGAAAAAGCGCTGGAGAAAAAAGGAATCGAAGTGCTGGTGGATGATCGAGAAGAAAGTCCGGGAAAAAAATTCGCTGACGCAGATTTGATTGGAATTCCGCTGAGAATTGTGATTTCTCCACGAACTCTGGAAAAAAATTCTGTGGAATGGAAAGAACGAAGTTCGGAAAAAACGGAAGAAGTCGGAATTGATGAGGTGGAGAAAAAAATTCTTAAATGGATAAAAATGTAGAGACGTTGCAATGCAACGTCTCTACTGGAATTTTTCTAATGGTAGAGACAAGGCAATGCCTTGTCTCTACAAGGTTCACACAATGAAATTAATATGTTTTTTTCTCTCAAAAAAACCTCCGGCTCCGCTCGACTCGGAAAAATCGTGACTTCCCGCGGAACGATTGAAACTCCGTGCTTTATGCCGATTGCGACTCAAGGAGCAATTAAGGGCGGAATCTCCATTTCTGATCTCGAAAAACTCCAGCCGGAAATTCTTCTCGGAAATACGTATCATCTTCATCTTCGTCCGGGAGAAAAAATTGTAAAAGATGCCGGCGGACTTCCGGAATTTATGAATTGGAAAAAACCAATGCTCACTGATTCCGGTGGTTATCAAGTTTTTTCTCTGGCGAATATTCGGAAAATTAAAGATGACGGAGTGGAATTCCAAAACCATTTAAATGGCGATAAAATTTTCTTGTCTCCAGAAAAATCGATGGAAATTCAGCACGACCTCGGAGCCGATATCATCATGGCGTTTGATGAATGTCCGCCATCGACGACGAAGAAGTCAGAAATCAAAAAAGCCGTGGACCGAACGAGTCTTTGGGCAAAAAAATCATACGAGCATCACCAAAAACTCCTCAAAAAAAACTTGTCCCCGCGAAAGCGGGGATCGAAAAAGAAACAATTTTTATTTGGAATTGTTCAAGGCGGAACGCATCTCGATCTCCGCGAACAAAGTTTGTCGAAACTTTCCGAAATCCCGTTCGATGGCTACGCGCTCGGCGGACTCGCGGTGGGAGAATCGACTAAACAAATGTACAAAGTGCTCTCTGAAATTACGCAAAAAATGCCCGCAGAAAAACCGCGATATCTCATGGGAGTCGGAACTCCTGAAAATATTATTGAAGCGGTGTCGCACGGAATCGACATGTTCGACTGCGTTTTGCCAACACGAAATGCGCGCCACGGAAAAGCATTTACGAGCTTTGGCGAAGTGAATGTGAAAAATGAAAAATTCGCAAAAGATTTTTCTCCTCTCGATCCGAAGTGTGATTGTGAACTGTGTGCAAATTACACTCGAGCGTATTTACGCCATCTTTTTAAAGCGGAAGAAATGCTCGGAATGCGTCTTCTCACCATCCACAATTTGCATTTTTATTTGGGGATGATGAGGGGAATTCGGAAAAGTATTGGGAATGGGAAGTTTATAGAATGGAAGAAGAGATTTTTGGAGAAATGTTCTTAACAGGAAATAATTTGCTAATGTTTTGTTGAGAACATTTTTTGCCAATCGCCTTCAGAGATGATAGGTGACAATTTTATTGTTCCTAATCCAATCATTCCTTTCAAAAGTTTTGTGTTTTTCGCTCTTTCTCTTATGAAGATATCTAAAGACTCATATAGTTCTTTTACATGGTAGAAACTGTAATGCTTTGCCCATCCCATGATTTTTTCTTCGATTTGCTCACGAACACTATATTCTTTTCCATTGCGTTTTACAGATTTATATTCTTCCCCATTTTTCTTTTTTAGTTTCAACTTATTTTGTATTTTAAATCTCAACTCTTTAATTCCGCCTTTTGGACAAATCCTATTACGATCAATGGCTAAGCCTAAAAAATCAATTTTATTTGAAGCTCGCAGGTTTCCAGTCCTTGTTTTTGAATCTTTCTTGTTTTCGTTTGGCAAACTGAGGTCTATTTTTTTTATCTCATCTTTTAAAAAATTCAATGCTTCTTTTGCCTCTTTTTGATCTTTACATATAACGACAAAGTCATCCACATATCTAATAAATCTGTCTCCAAAAACTTTTTTTACTTTTCTGTCAAAATCGGCTAAATATAAATTAGCAAAGACTGGTGAAAGAGCCGATCCTTGTGTTATTCCTAATATATCGTCAGGTATTTTTAGCCTGTGTTTTTGGAATACCTCAGGGTTGCCAACTTGATAATGAATGTATTTTTTTGTCAGCTTAAAAACCTCTTCGCTTAATGGAATTTTATTTTGAATTTTTTTAAGAATCGATTTCTTAGGTATATTATCAAAAAAGCCCTCTATATCTGACTTAAAAAACCAAAAGAGACCATTTTTAATGTGATCTATAATTTTTTTAACAGCTTTTTTAGTACACATAGCTTCATTTTCATCATTTTTCACACCACAATAACTCACCCCAGTTTGTATAATATTTTTTATATATGGCATAAATAACTCCAACATTGCTCTTTGTACTATTCTATCTCTTATTGTAGGTACAGCTATGAATCGATATTTACCATTTTCTTTTTTTTGTGGAACTATTTTAACTGAATCTGGTTCATAAGAGTTATTTCTTAATTTATTGCTGATTAAGTTAAGGTTTTCTGATAAATTTTTTTCGAAATCTTCTAAACTGACCTTATCAATTCCTCGTGAGTTCTTCCGACTTTCAATAGATTTTCTACTTTTTACTAACCCCCAAGCCGTTTCGAGTGACCTTATTTTGCTCAAGTTTTGGAGAGATATTGGCATGTGATTAAAGAGATAACAAAAAAAGGACTCGGTGAGTCAAGCTCTTTTTTTAAGAGCCTGACTCTCTCGGTTCTGAGTTCTTTTGGAATCCTCAGCCACTTGCGTGGCTAAGATTCCGATTGGTTGGGATTTCTCCCGCTCGGAACTCTTTCCCGAGTTTGGATCCCCTATCTGACCACGACTTACGTCGTACCCTTATAAGGTTCCGACCACCGACGCGCGTCGGTGGCGCCCTTTGGTGATTATGGCTTATATTCTTCATGTCGCCATTTTCTCACCATCGGCTCCTTCATCTTAGCAGAGAAGGACTCGGTGATATTAGCACTTCTTTATTCTGAGTGCTAGAATTTTATGTTAATTCTTCTGGCTTTTTTTAAGAAAAATTTATTAGTAATATTTCGTGGGGGGCATGCATCCACGCATGACCTTTCCTGAGTTTTGGTCCTTTCGAGAGAGCCTTCTATATCAAAATCAAGATAAAGAAAGTTGCCGTATTTGGTAAGGAACACCTCTCGTTTTCCTAAGAGTCGCCCCTCCTGGGGCGACTCGAGGTCACCCGAGGACGGGTGACTCTTTGGGGAAAGAATTCAAGCTCCGATACTGCCACATTGGTTGACGATACCCCGGCATTGATAAAAATTATCGAAGAAGATTTAGACCGAATATCAAAATAGAAAAATCTTGTGCTGGAGCAATCGTCTCGATTGCTCTGAAACGTTTTCCGAGGGAGCCTTCTATATCAAAATCAAGAGAAAGAGAGTTCTCGTATTTGGTAAGGAACACCTCTCATTACTACGGCGTAAACTCTTTCACAGAGCTTTCTCGCAACTGCACAAATTGCCACTCTGAAGTTTTTTCCTTCCCCTATTTTTTTCTCGTAAAAAGCTTTCAGTTCCGGATCATGTTGTCTCGCGACTTGTGCGGCAAGATAGAATGCGCATCGAAGATACGGATTTCCCCTCTTTGTTATTTTTCCGGTGTAATGAGTTGCCCCTGACTGAGATACTTTCGGATCAATCCCGACATACGCCTTAAACTGCGTTGCAGCAGAAAACCTCGTAAAATCTCCAACTTCTGTCGCGACCACTCCTGCGAGTTGCGTAGCAAATCCAGGAATTGATCGAATGAGTTTTTCTGCCTTCGTTTCAGAAACTCCCATTGCCTCTTTCTCCAATACTTTTATTTCATCTTCGATCGTTATGAGAACTCTTTGAAGAGAAGCTTTTGTTTCCGTAATGCCCTTGTTTTGATGCTCTTTTCCTAGTTCCTGAAGTAATAATTTCAAAACTGTCTTTTGATGTACCAATTTTTTTCTGGTGCGGAGAATTGTCCTCTTTGTGGTTCGCAGTTGTTCTTTTGTTACCTTTTGTCCTTCTCCTAAATTCAATAAAAATGCAATTACTTCCGCATCTGATTTGTCCGTTTTTTTCTTTCGCACAGTCGCAAATATTACTTTGTTCGTGAGAAGTGGATTCAAACAACGAAATTCGTATCCCTTCATAACAAAGTACTCCTGACACACAAAATGATATCGACCAGTTGATTCGACCCCTATCACATATTCATCAGATTCTAATTTCTTTTGCTTCTCAAATTTTTCTAAAGCATTTTGTGTGTTTTCAATCTCAAAACTCTCTTTAGTATCATTCCTATAGATGTTGAGTTTCTTGGAGGAAACATCAATGCCGATGCATTTCATAAAAAAATTGGGTAAAATGATGAAAAGGGAAGGGAGTCCTACTGCCTAACAAGCTGGTGAGTGATACGTGGCGAAATCCACAACCTTCTCATTCGTTACAAACAGTAGGGATTGCATGCTCCCTCACGAGACATTTGTTCTCAAGTAACTCTCCGCAACTCCCTTTCCCTTGATTCTTACATATCTCTTAGTACTTTGAATATACCAGCAACTCTTTTGAGTTGCTCCACAACGTTTCCTTTTCATCAAAAAAGTAAGTTAATGGTAAAAAAGAAACGAAGGGTTCAACTCAAAAGAGTTGAACCGACGATTGGGTTTTTTTCATAGAGAAATGTCGATTGTGTCGTCGGACCTCGTCGACACATTTTCGCTGTGGAAAAATCAAAGGCTTCCGTGCGCTTGTTCGTGGTGTTACTGATAAAAAATTCTTCCTTTTCCGTCTCTCTAAAATATATGCTTGATTATTTTCTCCCCAAATTTTTGATGTGATCCCAAAGTAAAAACTATGATTTTCTCTTGAATTTTTGAACTCAATTTTGTATTATAGTGATGCCCAAATTCGTACACAGGCATCTGCCTGCATAAATTAGGTCTCAGCAAAAACGACTATTTCGCAAGAAGTGGTCGTTTTTGTATCTCATTGCATGGAAGTATTATCAACCATGCCCTGGTGGCTATGGGGAGGGTACTGGTGTACGAATTGGGGTTGAGACCTAATTTTGCGGGTTCGATTCCCGTCCTCTCCACCAGGGCGAGATTGAAATCCCTTGCACAAGCTTCCGAGGAAGTCATCCAAGGACGGGTGACTCTTTGGGAAAAGAAGTATAGCATTATACGCGACAAGTTTTTTCTATGCGAGATTCCGTCCAAATAATACTCCGTGGAGTTGGCCAAGTGATGCTTCAAAATAATGCTTTGACCGGGCTCTTATTTTTAGTCGGAATATTTTACAACTCCTGGATTTTGGGACTCGGAGCAATTCTCGGAAACATTGTTGGAAGTATTTTCGCTGTGTTTCTCAAATATCCTCAGGAAGATATTAAAAACGGTTTGTATGGATTCAATGGAACACTTGTCGGAATTGCCATTTGGTTTTTCTTTGGGGTCAACGTCGCTACAGCGCTTGCTATAATTATTAGCTCCGCACTCTCTAGCGTTATCATGCATGCAATACAAAAAAGAATCCCTGCTTTTACTGCACCATTCGTTCTGAGTACCTGGATGGGAATTTTTGGTATAAAATTTCTTCATGCTTCCCCTTTGCTGATATCAGCATTGCCACAAACCGCATTGCTCGATTTATTTTCAGCAATCAGCATTGGAATTGGTCAGGTGATGTTCCAAGAGAATGCCATCACTGGCCTCCTCTTTCTTTTTGGCATTTTAATAAATTCACGTACTGCTGCTTTTTATGCACTTTATGCATCATTACTCGGGAATCTGTTAGCGATATTTTTTCATTTGCCTCTTTCTCTGATAAATATCGGTCTTTTTGGATATAATGCCATACTCTGTGGCATAGTGTTAGGAACGAAGAAGTGGGACTCATTTGTGATTACGAATTTTGCAATTATTCTCTCTGTGCTCTTTTTCCTCGGTCTGAACAAACTCGGTATAATCGCTCTTACTGCTCCATTTGTGCTCGCTACTTGGATGGTATTATCGATAAAACATGTTCGTGCGAATCACACACCCGCACATGTCGCAAAGTGCTGATGTAAAATTGTAAGAAGTTCACGAATTTTTTCTTCCCTTTTTTACAATCTTTTTCTTTCTCTTCAAAGAAGCACGAGCAGATTTACGATTAGACTTCGAAGAAGTTTTACAGTTTGGCATAGTGAGCATTGAATTTGGCATATTCCGTGAAAAAAGTTTTTTTATTTGTACTCCACTTTGCAAAAAAATTCACTTGCATTTTCGTGGGGAATATTTTCACACATAATCCAGTTTCATCTATACACATCCTTCCGATGACCCACAGCAAAAACAAATACTTGTTTTTTATAAACTCTATAAAGCACTCGATAATCTCCAATTCTCAGACGAAATGCTTCTTCTCCCATGAGTTTCTTTGGATTTCCGCCTCGAGGATAAGGGTTTTCGGAAAGAATTTGTTGTAATTTTGTTAAAACTCTTGATTGTTCTTGCACATCAATTTTATCAATGTCTTTCCATGCTCTTTTTTCAATAAGAAGCTCGAACATATATAAAAAAATAGAAAAATATTATTTCTTTGAGCGCAGTATTTTTTCTAATGGAATAAATTCCGCATTTTTTTCTCGCTTTTTTATGATAGCATAATCGGCATCATCTCGCGAAATTTCCTCTATGAGGATGTTTTCATTCTCGATGAGGACATACTGACTTCTAATGAGATCACGAAAAAATTCACTGCGATTCGCAAATCTTCTTCTCTTCATTTGAGATTCAACTACATCAGCAAGATCCTCATTGAGTGTAATATTATAGTGTACCATAGTATAAAATATTATATTATGTAGATATTATACTATAAAATACTTTTAAATACTACAAATTTTCACCCCAGCAACTTTCGAAACTCCTCCTCTTTCCCTTCAAACGGTCCGATGAGTGCGAGAGAAAGTTTTTCAGGAATGAGAATTGCCCGAGAAACTCGGAGAATATCATCTGCTGAAACCGCGTCAATTTTTGCAAAAAGTTGTTTCAGTGTTTTGATTTCCGGAAGAAGGAGCGCCTGCGTTCCCAAAAAACTTGCAACTTCTTCACTGTCCTCCATACGAAGCGTAATTTTCCCTTTGAGAAAATTCTTTGCCTTTTGAAGCTCTTCATCTGAAATTTTTTCAGCAGTAATTTTCTCATATTCTTGCCGAATTGCCGTGATTGCTTTTTCCACCCGAGCAATATCTACTCCCGCATGTGTAGAAATCACTCCACAATCCGTGTATCGATCGGTCGTAGTAGAAATGGAGTAACAGAGACCGTGTGCTTCTCGAATGTTCAAAAACATGCGAGAACTCATATTGCCGCCTAAAATTACGGCGAGAAGATTCAGGACATGTTCATCTTTATGCGCCATGGGAAGCCCCGGATAGCCGACCACGAGATGCGCTTGTTCGGTTTTTTTATTTCGAAGATGAAGACGTTCAGGATTTTTTGGCCAAGCAAAATCAATATGATGTCGCGTTCTTTTCGCAGCTGGAAACTGAAAATATTGTTTTGCAAGCTCAAGCGATTTCTCGGGAGAAATATTTCCGGAAGCAATGATGACCGTATTCTCCGGCGTATAGAGCGCAGATTTGTAATCTTGAAATTCCTGCTGCGTAACTTTTGCAATGAATTCTTTTGTCCCGATTTCATCCCGTCCCATCGGATGATCACTTCCAAAAAGAAGTTCTTCAAAATCCCACCCAATTTTATATATCGGCGTGTCTTCATACATGTTAAATTCCTCCAAAATTACTCCGCGTTCCTTTTCGATTTCATGTGGAGAAAAAATGGAATTGAGGAGCATGTCAGAAAGAACATTAAACGAGGTTTCCACTTGTTCAGCAGAAACCTTTACGTAATATCCCGCATATTCTTTTCCCGTAAACGCGTTAAAATCTCCGCCAACGCCATCAATTGTTTCGGCAACTTCTTTCGCATTTTTATAACGAGCTCCACCTTTAAAAAACATATGCTCAAGAAAATGAGAAATTCCGCGCTCTTCATCTTTCTCATTTCGTGATCCTGCTCCGGTAAGGATGAGGAGCGTTACTGCTTTCGTACCAGTATTTTGAGAGGTAATGAGGCGAAGGTTATTGGGAAGACTGTGCTGTTGAAACATAATGTGGAATTTCTAAATTTTATAATTTTTAAAGAATTTTTAATTTTGTAATTTTTTTTACATTTTACCTTTTCTCTACAGCTCCATCTTTTCATTTTCCGCACCGTTCTCTTCTTCCATTATTGCAGGAACTGGCTCAACTTCGCCACGTGCCACCATTTCTCGGACCTCCTTATCGAGAATATCTGAAATTTTTTGATTTGTCTTCAGAAAGTCTTTAGCGTTCTCTCGACCTTGTCCAAGTTTTGTTTCTTTATACGTAAAGAATGCGCCTGATTTTTTTACAATTCCGAGACGCACGGCAGTATCCAGAATATCTCCAACTCGAGAAATTCCCTCATTAAACATAATATCAAACTCTGCTGATTTGAACGGAGGAGCAATTTTATTCTTTACCACTTTCACTTTTACCCTATTTCCCACAGCTTCTTTTGTATCACCTGATCCTGTTTCAATTTTTGACGTTCGTCTGATGTCCATTCGCACAGAAGCATAAAATTTGAGCGCATTTCCGCCGGTAGTCGTTTCTGGATTTCCAAACATAACCCCAATTTTCATGCGAATTTGATTAATGAAAATAATGGTCGTTTTTGTTTTTCCCACAATTCCTGTGAGTTTTCGAAGTGCTTGGCTCATGAGACGAGCTTGAAGTCCCATGTGCGAATCCCCCATCATTCCTTCAATTTCTGCTTTTGGAACGAGAGCTGCAACGGAGTCTATAATGATGAGATCAATCGCGCCCGAACGAACGAGGAGTTCAGCAATTTCGAGTGCTTGTTCCCCAGAATCTGGCTGAGAAATGGTACATTTTTCGAGATTTAGCCCAATTCTTTTGGCATACTCCGGATCAAGGGCATGTTCGGCATCAATAAATGCGACCTGTCCACCGCGTTTCTGATACTCCGCCGCGATATGAAGAGCGAGTGTCGTTTTTCCGGAAGATTCCGGTCCATATACTTCAATAACTCTCCCTTTGGGAATTCCTCCTCCAAGAGCAATATCGAGTGAAATTGATCCTGTTGGAATAGTTTCTACGTTCATTTTTCCGGCGCTGGAAAGGTTCATGATAGAACCTTCTCCATATTGTTTTTGAATCTGAGCCATAGCATTTAAAAGTGCTTCATGTCTCGGGTCTTTTACAGAAGTTTTTGACATAAAAAGAAAGAAAAAAAACAAAAAGGAATGTACTTTCAGAATACAGAATATTTACAAAAACACAAATTGTCAGTCAATTGTATTTTCTTCTTTTCAAATTCCAGCAGAAAACGGTATGATGGCAGAAGAAAATTTTTGGTACCCTGACCATGCCTGTATCACTTGAAAAAAAACTCGAAAAAGCTCGCAGGAAACGCGATCTTTCTGTTTTTGACGTACTTTCGATTGATGATCTTTCGATGCAAGATATTGAACTTATTTTAAAAATTGCGATACTCTTTAAGGAAGCGGAAACGGCGAAGCTTAGCCTTCTTAAGGACTCCACCATTATTACCGCGTTTTACGAACAGTCGACGAGGACGAGGCTCAGCTTCGAACTTGCAGGGAAACACCTCGGGGCAGATGTTGTCGGAACCTCAGCAGAAAGCTCTTCTCTGAGGAAAGGAGAGAGTCTTCTCGACACGATGCTCACGCTTGCAGCACTCAAACCAAAAGTAATTGTCATGCGTTCCACTGATGCCGGAAGTCAGTGTTTTGTCGCGCAACATGTACCATGTGCAGTGGTGAGTGCTGGAGATGGGTGGCATGAGCATCCAACCCAAGGTCTCCTCGATGCAAAAACGATGCTCGATCATCACGGAAATATGGAAAAAAAAGTGTTGACGATCATCGGCGACACTTTACACTCGAGGGTTTTTGGATCACTTGTTCGAGTTGCAAAAAAACTCGGAGCAAAGGTGAGAATTGCTTCTCCGTGTACTTTTATCGCACAAGGAGTGGAAGAATTTGGCGTGGAAATCTTCACCAATGTAGAAAAAGCACTTGCAGGAGCACATGTAATATGCGCACTCAGAGTGCAAGAAGAACGAGGTTCAACTGGTTTTATTCCGAGTCTTCAAGAATACGCAAAAATGTACTGTATGACTTCAGAGCGTCTTGCTCTTGCGGATAAAAATGCGATCCTTATTCATCCTGGACCAGTCATTCGCGGGGTTGATGTGGCATCTGATCTCGTTTGCCATCCGCAATCAAAAATTCGGGAACAGGTAACAAATGGTCTCGCTGTGAGAAAAGCGGTGCTTTGGCTTCTCGCAAAGAGGTACGATAAAAAAACGAAACCTTTTTCTCCTGCATAAATGACTGAATTTCTTATTACCAATGGACATGTGATTGATCCTGCTCACAAAGTGGACACCATTTGTGATATTCATGTGCGGGATGGAAAAATTCTGAAAATCGGGAAAAAAATAAAAGTGGAAAAACACTGCCAGAAAGTGGAAGCGCGAGGGAAAATTGTTACTCCGGGACTCGTGGATATTCAAGTACACTTGAGGATACCAGGACAAGAAGGGAAAGAAAACTTGAAAACCGGTCTTAGAGCTGCTCTCGCAGGAGGCATCACTTCTGTCGTTTCCATGCCGAACACTTGTCCTATAACAGATTCAGCACTTGCTGTTCGCTATCAAATCGAACAAGCTGAAAAACTCGGGCTTGCGCGACTTTTTCCTGCAGGAGCGATTACGAAAGGCGAAGAAGGCAAAGAGCTCGCTCCCATGAAAGCAATGAAAGATGCGGGAATTGTTGCCGTCACAGATGATGGGCAAGATGTGCAGAATGAAGTTGTTCTCAAAAGAGCCATGGAATACGCGAAAACGCTTGATTTAGTGCTCATGAATCACTGTGAAGTGGAAAGTCTTTCTGCTGGCGGAATGATGCATGAGGGAATCATTTCGACAAAATTGGGACTTCCGGGAATTCCGAGAGTTGCCGAAGATGTTTCCGTTCTTAAAATGTTATGTTTGGCAGAATACACGGGCGCAAAAATACATATTTTCCATGTTTCTTCCAAAAATTCAGTAGATTTCATTGAGTTTTTTCAAAAAAGAGGTGTTCATGTGACGGCAGAAACGTGTCCTCAATATTTTTCTCTCACCGATAAAATTGTTGAAGGATACAATACAAATGCTAAAATGTATCCACCCATTCGTTCTGAAGAAGATAAAAAAGGAATTGTTGAAGGACTCAAAAAAGGAGTGATATCTGTGATCAGTACAGATCATGCTCCCCATACGAAATTTGATAAACTCAAACCGTTTTCAGACGCAGCACGAGGAAGTGTTGGTCTTGAAACGAGTTTTGCTGCGGGATTTACACATCTCGTCAAAAAAGATCATATTTCTCTCGTAAAACTTATTGAACTCATGAGTGTGAATCCAGCCGGGGTTATTGGAATTCCTCACGGAACACTTTCTGTCGGAACTGATGCGGACATTGCGATTTTTGATACCGGGAAAAAATGGGCAGTGCGCGTGAAAGATATGGAAACAAAAGGTGCAAATTCTGTTTTTGAAGGAATGACGCTCCTTGGAAAAGCTGATCAGGTGTTTGTGGGAGGAGTGGAAAAAGTGAAAAATGGAAAAATTTTATAAAATAAACTCCAGATTTTCTGGGTCAGTATTCCAGTTCAGAGGATTATTTTGAATATACGCCTGAACGTTTTCCAAATGTGAATCATTCTCAATTATGGATTCGTAATAATTTCGTTGCCAGAATTTTCCAGGAACATCATGAATGTTCTTGTTTTTTAAGTATTGCAAATATCCATGTACACACAATGATTTAAATGATCCGACAATATTCCCAATCGTAATCGTAGGGGCAGGCCTTGCGCCTGCCCTTTCATTCAAAATTAATGATGATATAGACCTTGCGCCTGTCATATTATTATTTTGAACGATCGAATTGCATTGAGCGACCGCGAAGGTCGTTCCTACGATTTCTTCCGATATGCCGACGAAAAATTCATCACTAATTATAATGATTCCATGAATATGATTTGGCATCACAATAAATTCATTTAATATTACATTCGAATATCGATTCGAAATGTGTCGCCATTCATAATCAACAATTTTTCCCAAAGCTGACAAACGCATGTGTTGTTGAAAAATCTCGCCGAAAACACACTCTCTATTCTTTGTGCAGATCGTAATAAAGTAATACCCGGGTTGTGAATAATCGTATCCCTTCAGACGAATTGATCGACGATTTTTGTTGTAAAGATCCTTCATGCGCCACGAAAAAACTTCCACATATTATAATGATGGAAAGATTTGGTACGACAAAACTCATCATGCGAAAATTATTACTTTGGATGATCGAATCATTTTCATTATCATCTGTCATTTCGGGCGACCGCGAGGGTCGCCCCTACGATATTTTGTATGAAATAATGTGTCGACGGACATCGTCAACACATTCCTATCCAACTCCCTGCACTGGAAACTTCAGAGCCATGCTATTCACCTCAAGTCTGATCTTTTTCCTGAGTTCCGTGTCACCCATATTTTTAAGAATATCGACCATCCAATGAGCTATTTGCTCCATTTCTGGTTCTTTCATTCCCCGAGTGGTGAGCGCTGGAGTTCCAAAACGAATTCCTGAAGGTCTCATTGCTGGATTTGGATCATCAGCAATCATATTTTTGTTAAGAGTAATCGCCGCTTCATCCATGGCTTCTTGCGCATCGTGCCCATTCACTCCAAAAGAAGTCTGCACATCCATAAGAATAAGGTGATTTGATGTTCCTCCTGTAATCATGCGCACTTTCCTTTCATGGAAAACTTTTTCCATAGCTTTCGCATTTTTAATAATTTGATGTGCATACTCTTTAAATTCTGGTTGGAGTGCTTCTTCAAAACATACGGCTTTTGCTGCTATCATGTTCATAAGTGGTCCGCCTTGGAATCCAGGAAATATAGATTTATTGATTTTTGTAGCAATTTCTTCATTGTCTCGAGTGAGGATCATTCCTCCTCGTGGACCACGAAGTGTTTTATGCGTCGTCGTGAGCACGACATCAAATCCGTAATGAAATGGATTTTTCATAGCACCTCCAGCAATACATCCAGCGATATGAGCGACATCTGCAATGGCAATTGCGCCTACTTCTTTTGCGATTTCTACAAATTTGTCATATTCCAAGTCCCGCGGATACGCTGAATATCCGGCAAGGATTACTTTTGGTTTTGCCTCACGCGCCACTTTTCGAAATTCATCAAAATCTATTTCTCCCGTATTCACATCCTTCATTTTGTATCGAACAAAATTGAAGATCTTCGTGATGTACGTGACGGGATGACCATGAGTTAAATGTCCACCGTGACTTAAATCCATTCCCATAAGTGTATCTCCTGGCTCCATAAGGGCGAAATACGTCGCTATGTTTGCAGGAGCTCCAGCGTGCGGCTGTACATTTGCATATTTGCAATCAAAGAGTTTACACGCACGCTCAATCGCCAATTCCTCTATACCGTCTGTATTTTCTTGTCCTCCATAATATCTCTTGTGGGGATATCCTTCGGAATACTTATTCGTAAACACGCTCCCCATTGCTTCCATCACCGCACGAGATGCGTAATTTTCCGAAGGAATAAGCTCAAGACCTTCTTTCTGTCTCTTTTCCTCGGCAAGAAGAAGTTCGTAGATAAGTGGATCCGTGGCTTTTACTGCGGAATATTGCATAAAATTTTTTAAAGAAAGAACGCAAAAAATGGACTTTTTCATACAAATGTATCATGTCATCAGAAATAAGATTTTGCAAATATTCTGAATTTTCTGGGTGCTCAGGCATTCGTAGCAGAGATTTATTTCATAAGCGATGAGTACTACCAATTCCTTATTCCTTATTCCTTATTCCTCGCAAACCATTCTCATCAACATACGCATCAACGGGAATATCGTATTCATCCACTGGAACTTTTTCGACTTTTTGACAGGAGAAAATAACCGCCCATTTTTGACATCGCCCTGAAACATTTGCCAAAAATCGATCGTAGTACCCTTTTCCATATCCAATACGATTTCCCAGAAAATCAATTGCTACTGCCGGAACAATGACGAGATCGAGCATTTGAGGAGAAATCGAAGACGATCCTTTCGGTTCGGAAAGATTATAGTTTTCAGAAACAGGAGAAATTTCGTCGTATGAAGAAATACGTATCGCCTCAAAAAGAGCAGATTCAGGGTCAATGATTTTGGGGAGATACACATGATATGACTCATGGAGAAGTGCCCATTTTATAAGAGCTTTAATATTCACCTCACTTTTATAAGGAACATAAAAGAGGATATTCGCCGCATCGGGAAATTTGTGATGTATCAGCTTTTGAAGTGAGGCACATATTTCTTGAGAAAATTTTTGACGTGCATCTTTTGGCAGCGCAGCCCTCTTCTGAAGCACTTCTTTCCTGAGATCATTTTTAGAAAGAGCTGAAATTTGGACAAGTGACATGATTTTATGAAAAAAACAACATGAGTGTAGCGAAAAAATCGTATTTTGGAGAGTTTTTGAGAAAGATTATTTTTTGAGGAATTTCGCACATTTGGCAAGTATATTCCCTTCAAAAAGAAGCGCTTTTGTGGTATCATGTCCTGATATTCAAATTTTATACACATCCCAAAAGAATGAATCCAGTCGCTCAAATTCCCCAGCAAGAACCTCGATTGCCATCGGCGGCATATGATAACAAAATCTATATAAAGTTTTCTTCGAAGACTTTGGAGAAAAAGGCAATGAATAAAGAAGAGTTCCAAAAGGAATTTGGACTTATTCCCGAAAAGAAAACACTTCTCCTTGGATTTTCTCTTCCCCTTACGGAAAAAAATGGAGCAAATGTGCTCTCAGAAATTCTTCCCGGGATTGAGGCTCTTGGTATCCAAATTGCATTTTTAGGAATTGGAACGGAAAGATATCAGGGAATCGTAACAACATTTGCAAAAGAGAATGAAACGCACGCTGTTATTCTCGAAAATACAGACGAAAATATTCGAAAGCTTAATGCCGGATGCGATGCAATGCTCTTTTTCTCTCGAAATGAAGAAAATGCTACTGCCCTTCACAACGCGCTTTCATACGGCGTTGTTCCCATCGCTGATAAATACCATTTTCCCGAAATCCTTCGGGACTATAATCCGAATCAGGAATATGGAAACTCGTTTTTATTCGAATCACCGGAGAAATGGAAAGTGTTTGCAACTGTTGTTCGGACAATGGAAAACTATCGATTTCCATACGATTGGAAAAGCATTGCACGAGAAGCGATGGAGAAGAGCGAGAAATAAGCAGTAAGCAATAGGCAGTAAGCTGCAGCTCAAAAATACTTACCGCTTACTTCTTACTGCTTACTGCTTATTTGTGGTATTTCTTTCCGACCAAGATGGAAAACGCTCGGTAGATTTGTTCGAGGAGCATGATCCGAAATAAATCATGGGGAAATGTCATATCTGAGAAGGAAATTTTTGCTTGAGCTGACCCTATGACTTCATTAGAGAGTCCGAGTGGTCCACCAATAAGAAACGTGATCTTTCCTCCCTTATAGTCTCGAACTTCTCGAAAAAGATCAGCAAAATCTTTGGAAGACAGCTTTTTTCCCGAAGGCGTGAGGACAACTACAAATTCATCACTGCCAATTCGACTCAGCAACCTCAGTCCCTCTCTTTGTACAATCTCCTTATCAGTCATACTTTCTGTGATTTTTTCTTCCGCCACTTCCACTTTTTGGAGATCGCAAAAATGCTGAACACGATCAAAATAAAACTTCTCGCCATCCCTGCACCAAGATTCCTTTGTTTTGCCGACAACCAGAACCTTTACTTTCATACAGAACAGATAAGGACGTTTCATTTGTAATTTGTAATTTGTAATTCGTAATTCCTACTTCCTGATTCCTACTTCATTCTTCCTTACTCGCGAGTTGCCCACACGCTCCGGCAATTTCATCTCCCATCGTGAGGCGAATTGTAGATGGTACGTTATATTTCTCGAGAATTTTTTGCATGTCTCGAATTCGTTTTTCTTCGGGTTTTTTGAGATCATCGCCGCATTCAGGATTGACGTTGTAGGGAATAAAATTTACGTGTGCGAGACGCCTTTCGAGGAGTTTCCCTAACACCTTTGCATCTTCATCTCCATCATTTTTCCCTTGCAAAACAACGTATTCATAAAAAATTCTCCTTCCGGTCATTTTTGTAAATTCATCCAGCACTTTCATGAGTTTTGTGAGAGAGAAGGTTTTATTCATCGGAACCAAGCTGCTTCTCAACTCTTCGGTAGGAGCATGAAGAGAAAATGCGAGATGAACTCCAAGTTTTTCGTGCATGAGTTTTTCAATTCCCGGAATAATTCCAACAGTGGAAACCGTAATATGGCGAACACCGATTCCAAACTTTTTGGGATCATTGAGAGTTTTGATCGCTCCTACGACATTTTCATAATTAAAAAGTGGCTCTCCCATGCCCATAAAAACAATATTCCGAACTCTTGCCTCATGCGGAGGATTCAGCGGTTTCCATTTTTCTTGAGGATTTGTTTTCTGCCATTCATTTTTGAGATGGCGACTCCAAAAAAGAACCTGTTCAATAATTTCTCTCGTTTCGAGATTTCTCGTAATTCCCAGTTTTCCGGTGGCGCAAAACACGCATCCCGCAGGACAGCCGATTTGCGAAGAAACACAAACAGTTTTTCGTCGTTTGTGATGCATAAGAACAGATTCGATGTATTTCCCTTCGTGAGTGCGAAAAAGTACTTTTTCCGTGTTGCCATCAGAACTCGCTACTATTTTTTTCGGCTTTAGAAGAGAAAATTCAATTTTCTCCTGATGAAAGCGTTTACGAAGCGGTTCTGGGAGCGTGGAAATTTCGGAAAAATCTGAAACGAGTTCACGAAAAATTCCATGATTCACCTGTAGAATTCGATATTTTTTCTCTCCCCATGATGTGAGAATGTCCGAAAACATAAAAAAAGGAAAGAACGAGAAGATTATCGCATGACGAGCTGAAATTTTGAATTCAATTCAAAATTCAAATCCGCTTTAGCGGATTCAAAATTTAGAATTTTAAATTTATATATTCTTCCGTTATACTTCGGATACGCTTTTTAGAATTTATGAAACTTTCGAGAGTCTTCAAAAAAATCTGGGAATACAAACGAAAGAAACAAGAGGAAGAGAAAAGACGAAGCCTCATGGCGGGTCTGCTCTTTCTCCTCATCGGAGGAGCTATGACAATTTTTGCGGGATATTTGCTGTGGGATCGATTTTTTGTTGCTCCAGATCTCGAAAAAATTCTTCCCGAAAAAGATCTCGTGATGCTGATGAATCTCGAAGAACTCGAAACATGGAGTTCTCTTGAGAAGAGCAGTCCTCTGCTACTCAAAACAATCTTATCACTTCAGGATAGCATGCTCGGGACCGATCTCTCTCAGCTTGAATGGAAAGGACGACGTGGAGGAGTAGCGCTTTACAGGAGAGATGCAGTGGAAGGCGATTGGTTTTCAAAAGTTGATTTCGTAGAAACACGAGACTGGCAAAGAGCTCATGAGTATCTCATTAGCAGAAGTCCGAAAGATACTCAGGTTTTTCAGGGATATGAGATATACACTTTTGATACCCCTCGGACTGAGTATTGCACACTCTACCTCAAATACATGGCATGCTCCGACGAAAAACTGACGCTTCAAAATATTCTCGAGAGCAAAGATTCAGCAGTTCAAAAATTGGCCGATGCAGAAGATTTTCAAAAGATCGCGTCTGAGCTGCCGCGACTTCACAAAGCGCGAGTATTTCTCCGAACTGCTGCACTCGAAAATCTGCTTCCTCCGACTTTTTCGGCAAAACTCGTATTGCCCCTCATCCGAGTATTCCCGAGTGTCGGTGCAGCAATCACTGAAAGACCGCGGAGTAATGCGCTCGAAACTGCCTTCGTTCTCCTTAGAAAAAATATAGGTATCCAAAAAGATATTTCAAATGAGGCGATTTCTTTCCAAAAAGATTCTCCAGAAATCCTTTCGTATCTTCCCGAAAACGCCAACGCATTTCTTTGGGGAAATGATCTTGCGGAAGATATTGACCATGGATTTTCTTATTTTGGCGAAGTGGATCCTGCCTTTTTGATTACTGTGAAAAGCACTATCGCTTCGCGGCTCGAACAGTTTTTTGGCGGAGAAATTTCATGGGAATATGATATTCTTCCACTTCTTGCTTCCGAATTTGTGGTCGGGAATTCTGACGATGGATTTTTTGCTGTTCTCAAGACAAATGATGAAGAATTTGCGCAGGCAAAATTAGAAAAATTGATAAGTGCCATTAAAAAAATATCGGCTCGATTTATTCCAAAAATTGTTTCGTACGCATTAGAAGATGGCTCTACCGTAGAAGAGGTGTTTCCCGATGAAGATGCCGTACAAATGGAAGAAACTGCCGAAGGAAATGGAAAAATATTTACGTTTTCAGCCAAGAATGATGAAGCTTCACTTTTTTCTTTGAGTTTAGGACAAGAAGGTGACACCTTATTTTTTGGTATTCCGAGCACAAAAGTCGGCGAACTCCTCAAGAAAAATGCTTCCTCACTCCTTTCTCAAAAACTCCCCCTCAAATTTGCTGGTCCATCGGAGGAAGTGTTTAGTTTTTTCCCAAAATTTTTACTCCCATGGCTTCCTGAAGCGCAAAACATTGGAATTCAAAGAGTTTCCGGAAAAATCGTCACCACACCACTTCTCATTCGGGCTCAAGTAGATCTGGAATTTTAGCACTTCTTCACGTTTTTCCCTTCAAAAATATTCGATTTTTTGGTATAATGGAGCGAAAATAAAGACATATTTCCATGCTCGCTCCAAAATTCCTTCAAAAAACAACGATTACGACAAAAAGGATACTTATGTATTACCTCGCGGCGATGAACTTTATGTTCGTCTACACAGTTCTTGCTTATTCTATTGCCGTATTCCTGCAAGAGCGATTTGAGGGGGCGGACAATGCTATCTTTTTAGTGGGCGCAATTCTCGGGGCAGCCAGTTTCTTCGCCACGTTTGTGGATGTTTTTTGGACATATCTTCAAAAAATCAGAACTGCTCGGATGCTTTTTATGTGGTCAATTTGTGGACTCGCCCTTACTGTTTCTATATTCCTCTTTTCTCAATTTGATGTGGATCTTTTCCAGCCACTCAAATGGGCATTTTTTACCGTGGTTGCGGCGTTTACGTATGGATGGAGCTATGATCTCTATGAAGTCACCATGGTGACGTACATTCTCAGAAAATCAAAATCTGAAGAATTCGCACAAAATATTTCTCAAAAAAAGGTCGCTGAGGCCTTCGGAATGCTTGGAGGTCTCATTGTTGGAGGAGTTATTATTTCATTCGGAACAGAGATCGCTCAAGTATTTCTTCTCTTTTTCCTTTTCGGGCTTTTCCTCTTTGTGAGACATCATTTTGATCGAGATGAAGACAATGTTTCTTTAAAATTTTCCGACAAATCCGGGATTAACTGGAAAGAAGTGTTTGAACTCATTGCCCACCCCGATAAGATTGCTACCGCGGTAGGTGATACGAGTACCTCGCTCAAAAATGAGGTGATCGCACTCTCAAAAGAAACTGCGGAAAAAATAAAAGATCTTCCAGAAAATGCAAAGAAAAAAGCTGAGGAAATGCTCGAAGCGGCACGAAAAAACCTCATTGATATTCTCATGAAGGAAAAAGAGATTGAGCACGAATCTTCGGAAAAGCCAAAATTTAGGTTTCATGAAATGGGGAAGGAAGTCGTTGAACTTCTCAATGATTTCCTGAGTATTCTCTCCAAAAATACGCCGCTTGCAATGTTTTGGGCGATATTCGTGGTCATGTTTTTTTCATTTTGGGACACAATGGCGATTACCTTTCAACCAATTTTTCTCGGACGATTCGCAAATGACCTTGGACCATGGGGAAAATCACTCGGAGGCGTTATTATGGGACTTTTTATATTGCCGGTATTCGTGCTCCAAATCCCTTTTTCCAAACTTGCGGATAAATACGGCAGATACATTATGATTCTCATCGGGATAAGCATTTCTGGTCTTTCTCTCCTCGCTCTTGGACTTATTGATATTGTATTTGGGGGAAGTTTCTGGATTCTGCTTTTGTCGGGAATGCTCAACAGCACTGGATACGCGGCAGCTTTTTCGCCTTCTCAGGCAATGTTTATTTCCGAGCATCAGCGGCATATTTACAGAACCACGGGGAAAATCCTCAGTAACGATGCTGGTGCTGCACCACTCAGACTCGTTCTCAACATTGGAAACATTTTGGGGCAATTCGGTGGAGGTCTTATTTTCGCCTTTTTGGGCTTCACGAGCGGATTCCTCATGTTTGGTGTCCTCCTTGTGAGCATTTCACTCTTCAGCATCCCTTTCCTTGGAAAAATTGCTCATAAAGGTGAAGCTGCGGTAATTATTCCGGAACAAGTTGAGAAAAAGAAGATCAGTACTAATACTAATTAAGAACGTTACTTTTGATCATAATCATTATCTCCTTTGCTGACAACTGACTACTGACCGCTGACTACTTGCAGGCTCCTGAAAAAGGCAAACTTTGGGAGAATTTCTCTTCGGAATGAGTATGAGCTTATTGTCTTGCCGCCTCGGGAGTAATCACATTTGCTTCGGATCCTGTTTTCGCTGGAAAGATAACTTTGATGAAGTCTTTGGCAAGTACCTTTCCATTTTTGTCGACTGCCTTAACTTCATAAATGTTTTCTTCACCGGCTTTCAGGTTTCCAAACTCTATACGCACTTTGTATGTCCATTTTTCGTTTCCTGGAACATATTTCGAGAGGGCATAATCATTTACAAGAATTTTTTCTGTGTCTGAAGACGTTGTCCCGATGAGATCAAACCCGGTTAAATCCTTCGCTGTAAAGTCATCTCCTTTATTCGGCTCGGTGATTTCCAATTTTCCTGTTGATTCTGGCGTTTTCGTCGCATCAAGCTCTTTCTCTCCGCCGAGAGTATCTCCTCCCTCAAATTTTCCCTCCGGATCATAGTGAATGGTGATTTCAGCTTTGCCGAGGAGTGTGTCATTTTTATCAAATGCCTGAATGACATACACGTTCTTCCCGAGAATGAGACTTTCAAATTTTACACTTGCAATATAGGTAAATTCCTTATCCCCTTCGACAAATTTTGAGAGTGCGTAATCATTTATTACTACTTTTTTCGTTCCGCGCGGAACTGTCCCCGAAATTTTCTGAGGTTCTTTGCTGATAAGCACTACAGAATTGTTTTTTCCTGGAACGAGAATTTTTACAGGATTTTCTTCTCCCAAAGTTTTATCTCCACTTTCCTCGGAAGAAACCTCTTCTGAAGCTGGTGGCACCTCGCGAGGAGCATGGGCTGAAAACCAATCATCTTCCGTAAGAATAGCCAGAGCTTTTTCTTCAATATTATCGGAGAATTCAAACTGTTGCCCCACTCCGACATCCTGTGAAAAGACTTCTGTTCCCTTCTCTTGCTTTGAAATTCGAACATTTCCTTTTGCAACTTTTACGAGTGATTTATCATAGTCCACAGAAAATTCCCCATTTTTTGAAGTTATAAAAATAGTGGAAGAGAGTTGGATTTCGAAAACAGAACGTGGATTAAGACTCAAAGCAACATCAGCCCATATTTTCCCACCGTTCATGCGCACTCGTATCTCCCGAGTATCTCCACTTTGCACCCTACTTTTTACGAGACGTATTTCTGTTTTGGTGTCAAGATATAGCTCAGATTTTTCAAAAAATTCCAGAGAGCTGTTCGCTGTATTACGGCTTTGGACCACTTCATTTTCCAGGAGTTTGATCGAACTTGCCATAACTGATCGATATGTTTCTTCACCAGAAAACTGAACATAAACCGTATTTTGTGGCGGTACATTCAGTTTCACTTCAGCGACTTCTCCCGTTTGTCCAAAAAATAAAAACTGAATCAAATAGAAAAGAGCGACTCCTCCAGCAATAATGAGAAGGCTGATAAAAAGCGGATGAACCTTCCGTTTGCGAAAATACGGAGTGTGTTTGTGACCAAAGAATGCCATATTCGTATGTGTTGAGAGCGGTTTGAATTCTCCTCGAAATGGAAAAAGATGTCAATTTTTAGTACAAAGTACAAAATACAAAGTATAAAAACAGGAAAGAAATTTGTTTTTCTTGTTGGCATTTTGTATTTTGTACTTTGTACTTTTCGCTTTTAACAATGCTTTCTGAAAAACTCAAAAAATCATTGCGCCATCTTCCGAGTACTCCTGGTGTTTATGAAATGCTGTCGGAGGATGGCGACACTTTGTACGTGGGAAAGGCGAAAAATCTCCGAAAGCGAGTACAAACCTACTTTCGAGTAAAAGCAGTTTTGAGTCTGCGTATTCAAAAAATGATCGAAAAAACACACGATATTTTCTGGACAGAAGTGAGTTCTGAGGTCGAGGCTCTTATTCTCGAATCGAATCTGATCAAGGAGAAGCGTCCCAAATTTAATATTCTTCTCAGAGACGATAAAAGTTATGCGTATTTTTGTGTTTCCATACGGGATGATTTTCCTCAAATCACGCTCACGAGGCACGTCATTAAAGATGGGAGTTTATATTTTGGTCCGAAAATTTCTGCAGGATCAGTGCGAAAAACAATCGATCTTTTACGGGATATTTTTCTCCTGAGAACAACGAATCTGGAAATTACCGAAATTTCTCCAGGAAAAGTAGAGGTGAAAAATCCGGGAAATATCAAGTATCCCTGTATTAATTTTCATATCAAAAAATGTTCCGCCCCCTGCATTGGAAATATCTTCAAAGAAGAATATCGATCGCGAATTCAAAAGGCGATCAAGTTTTTAAAGGGCGATACCAAAGAAGTTCTTGCGGATTTGGAAAAACAGATGCAGGAGTCTGCCGAGAAAAGAGAATTTGAAAAAGCCGCTCGGGTTCGTGATCTTTTTCGTGCAGTAGAGTCAATTTCTGAAAAACAAATCGTTTCTGCTCCCGATGAATTTTCTGCAGATGTCATTGGAACATGCCTCAAATTTGGTCATGCATTTTTTCATCTCTTTCAAATTCGCGAAGGAAAAGTGATCAATTCAGAAACATTTTCTCTGTCGATGAATTCATCTGAGGACTCTGAAGAAGCGCTTTTTGCTTTTCTTCGAGAACACTCAGACAGAGCCGCGGATATTCCCAAAACTCTCGTACTTTCCCTTCAAATTTTTCCCAAAGAAGAACAGGAAATTTGGGAGAAATTCTTTCAAGAGAAATGGCATCAGAAAATTGAAATTTCTCTTCCAGAAAAGGGAAAACGAAAAAAACTTCTCGAACTCGCTGAGAAAAATGCCGAGAGTTATGCGATTCGAAATGCCGCAAGTTTCTTGAAACACGAAGAAGACCTCGACAAAGTTTTGGAAACTCTTCAGAAAAAACTCAAAATGAAACACATTCCAAAACGCATCGAATGTTATGATGTTTCCCATTTTGGAGGAACGGAAACGGTCGCTTCGATGGCGGTTTTTGTGGAAGGAGAAGAGAAAAATGCAGAGTATCGGCGATTTCAATTAAAAACAATTGCTCATGGAGAGATAAATGATTTTAAAAGCATGGAAGAGGTGATTCTTCGAAGGCTCAAACATATTCCGAGGCAAATGCCAGACGGATGGAAAGTACAAAAGGTGAATTCAAAAAAAGATATGGAATTCATCGTAGCGGCGACGTCGGGCAAAAATGAAGGCGCGAATCCAAATTCACGCCCAAACGAAAATTTCATCATTCTCAAAAATGGTGAAAAGATAATTGGAATATTGGAACGCAAACCCGTAGGGGCAACTCTCGCGGTTGCCCAATCTGAAGAAATTCAAATTTCTTGGATGGATTCGAAACTTGCAATGACACAGAAATCCGAAGTCGGATATTTCCTCGTGCGAAAACTCTTGGAAATTTCAGAATCGAAGAAAATATTTTTTTCCGGAGTCGACGATGATCGACACTTGGAAAATCTCGGGTTTATTTTTGAAAATGAATGTTGGGTTTTCAAAAATCTCAGCAAAAAGAAAAAATACGATTCTCTCAAAATCATACCAGACCTTCTGGTAATTGATGGAGGAAAAGGACAACTGTCTTCTGCAAAAAAGATCCTTGATGAGTTTCCATTCGCAAAAAAAATCCAACTCTGTTCCCTCGCGAAACAATTTGAAGAAGTCTATATCACTGGAAATTCAAAACCACTCGCAATTACCGCTGATTCTCCCGAAGGGAAACTCCTCCAACGAATCCGTGATGAAGCTCACCGGTTTGCGATTACCTATAACGCTGATCTTCACAAAAAATCACAGCAGAAATCAGTGCTTGATGATCTCCCGGGAATTGGAACAAAAACGAAGAAAAAACTTCTGCAAGCGTTCGGATCGATATCTGGAATCCGCGATGCGAGTGATGAAAAGCTTCTTGAGATCGTGAGTGAGAAGGTGCTGAGGGAAATCAAGAAAGGACTCTAGAAATTGGCAAAAATATTTTCGATGAAAATCCATTTCCCCTTAAAAACTGCTATTTTGTGGTTACCGTAAATTCTTTCCTCGCTTCTTGATTCCTTCCCATGCCAAATCAAAAAGCACTTTCATGGCTTGGGCGATTTCGGCATCTTCAATAATGGTTCCGATGCGATTTCTCCCAGATGCAATTGTTACTTTATTATCATAAATTTGAATTTCTGGTTCCCAAAGGTACTTTTTGTGATCAATGATTTGCGATTCCCGATAACACTCCGGATCCGCAGCCTTTCTCCCTTTCCCAAATGGAGTATCCGGATAAATGGCCATCATATAGACGCCTGCTTTTTTCCGACGCTTGTAATATTCTTTAAAATAATCCGGAAGAAACTTGAGTCGCTCTTCAAAATTTGCAAGAGCTCGAACTGGTTCCTTGGCGGAAAGCGTATCCTCATACACCATTTTAATTCCTTGAGTTCCCTCATAAAAACTTAATTTCGGTTTTGAAAATTCATGTTTTTTCAATTTCTTCAGTTCGGAAACTGCGAATAAAAGTTGCTTCTCTTTTTCTTCAAAGTTGTTCATCATTTCTGTCTTCTCTTTTTCGAGCATTCGCATCAGGTCTTCGGCTTGAATTGGCTGGTATAGTGTAATGCGCTGTTTATGATGTTTGCTGACAATTCCTTTCGCTACGAGCGATTCTGCAAGGAATTGTGTACTGCTTCTCGGCAAATTTATTTTTCTTGCAAGAACAGAAGCGGGCTGAGCGCCAATCGTAAGCATTTCAACGTAGAGATGAACTTCTTTATCATTGAGTCCAATGCTTCTAAGAGCAGAAATAACTTTTTGAGGAGCGTCCATAGAACGAGTACGTAAAATAATAAGGCGTAAAGGTATCATCTTCCTCTCCAGAATACAACTACGCGTTTGGTGAGAACAATGAAAAATCTGGAGACGAGAGAAGGTGTATTTTTTCTTTGAATTTCTTGAGGACATTTCCTACAATGAGCGAGTCTTTTTTCCGAGAAAATATTCCTCATTTTTTTAAGATTTTTCTATGCGCAATTCTCTCTCAAATCCAAAAGTCCATCTCCTCAAATATGGCATCCGTGAAATCGTAGATGTTGCGCAAAAGTTAGCTGAAATGGATCCCCATTTCCAATTTATTTCAGAAAATATTGGAGATCCCATTGCAAAGAGTTGGACGGTGCCGCCATTCCTCAAAGAAATTATTGTAAAAGAAGTGCAAAAACCGGGAGATAAAGTGTTCGGATATTCTCATTCGAGGGGACTTCCTGAAGCGAGAAAGTGGGTTGTTGATTATGCCAAACGTTTTTCTCCATCTTCAAAACTCGATTATGAATATGTTCTTTTTGTGAGCGGACTCGGAGCCGGAATTTCTGCACTCTATCACATGCTCCCCGAAGGAAGTCGAATTTTGCAACCAACTCCAAGTTATCCAACTCATGCTTCGATGGAATCTTTTTCATCTGGGAAAGAGCCTATTTCGTATATGCTCGATCCGGAAAATAACTGGCAGCCGAATATAGAACATTTAGAATCACAGGTAAAAGCACATCCAGAAGTCACCGGAATTCTTATTATTAATCCGAATAATCCAACAGGCGCTGTGTACAGCCCAGAAACACTCGAGAAAATCGTGCAAATTGCTGAAAAATATCACCTCATGCTGATTTCTGATGAAGTGTATTTTCGCATGGTATACAATGGGCATACATATGCACAAATTACGGAAATCGCTCAGAATCGAGTTCCACTTGTGGTGATGAGGGGAATTTCAAAAGACGTTCCATGGCCGGGAGGAAGATCTGGATGGCTTGAATTTCATAATGTTGACAGAGATCCTGATTTTCGTTCATACGCGGAAGGAGTGAAAAAAAGAGTTCTTATGGAAGTGTGCTCTGTAAGTCTCCCGCAATTTATTTTGTCGCGAATTTATGATCATCCTGAGTTTGATGCATGGATTCAACATTATAATTCAGAACTTGAAAAAAACGGGAATTTTATCGCAGATATTCTTTCTCAAGCTCAAGAAATGAAGGTAAATAGAACAAATGGAGCATTTTATATGATGCCGCTTTTTCAGAAAGGAATTTTAAACGATAAGCAGAAGCTCCACATTGAAAATGAAGAAGTTCAAAAATTTATAGAAAAAGAAGTTTCTCGCCCGGGATTCCCACTGGATCAACGATTTACTTATTATCTCCTCGCAACCACCGGAATTTGCGTGGTTCCAGCTTCTGGATTTTTCAGTCCGTATCATGGTTTCCGTCTCACGACTCTTGATCGAGATGATGAGAGGAGGAAAAAAACGTATTCGACACTGAAGAATGCGATAGAGGAATACGTGGGAAGTTAATTCGTAATTCGTAATTGACTCTTATCCAAGTGATTTTCGAATCTCTGCCGCTTGCAAAATATCTTCGGAAAAATCCTCACCAATTTTCAATTTATGATAAATGTTTGAAGTAAAGTTTCGGTGGATGATATGGTGAGATTCTTCAGGTCCGATTGGAATTCCTACGTGTTTTTCAATATCCTGAATTTCATTTTTCACTTCTTCCCACAGCGGATCTTCTTTGCAGAGATGATCGAGATTTTCACGATTCAAATAATGTCCAGCATGACGAAAATCTTCTTTCAAATACGGACAGAGTGTATTGATAAGGTCCAACATTCCTTGTTCTTTTGCGAATCTGAGAGCTCTTCCCGATCCAATGAGTTCGGGGGGAACCCCGAGTGAATAGAGAGCTCCCGTAAAATGAATCGCTCTCGGAAGCTGCACTTTTCCCATTCCTCGAGAATATCCAAAAAGACCAATGTGAAGGACTCTTTCTCGATGAGATGGAAGCTTTTCCGCGACAGCATTGATCATCTCCGCAGAACTTTCAATTATAGGGCGATAAAATTTTTCCGCTGCATTCGTAAATTTCCTTAAAAGTTTTTGTTCTTCTGGGGAAATTTTTTGCGATTTTCCCCTATTTTTTGGAATTTCGGTATTTATTTTTTCGATTATTTTTTTTACAGTTTCATAATCGTAATCGTATCGAAATGCACTCTGAATCGTAAGAGTGGCAACACCTTTGTACTCTTCGATGGCAGCATCAATATTTTCCGGATTGAGTCCTCCTCGAAATGGGAGCGAACCAGCTCCAACAATGGGATACACAGGAATTCCACTCTCAGATTCGAATTCCTGATAGAGATGGAGCGCGAGTTTATTCATGAGTTTTGCTGAAAGGAATCCGGCATTGAGTGCTGGATCACTTCGTGCGGTAAATACTCGGAGATATTCGGGATACGCGTCATATTCCTCTTTCAAAAAATGGACATATTCTCGCAAAATTTCTGGCGCTTTTTCCACAATTTTGAGCTCTTCAAAAAGCGGAATAATACTGAGCACGGAGAGAACCGTTTTCAGCTCAAAAATTTCTTCCGTCGCGGTTGCAATTTTAGAAAACGCTTTTTGGAGATATATGAGCTGATCTGCTCGCGTCGTCATCGGAAGAATAATTTCAAAAAGTGGCGGCGAATGAAATTTATAATGAAGAGCGGCCTTCTCAGAAGAAAGCAGATTCATAAATGCTCTTGGGAGTTTATGGCTTGATTCAATCCAGATATTCGGAATGCGGAATGTCAGAAACTCATCACGTCCAAGTGGATGCTTCTGAAAATAATCATGATAGGTGTTGTAGAGGCGATCCACAACGGCTTCATCGACAAATTTCCCTTCCCAATCCCACATGTATTCGTGAATTCCGAGTTCTGAAAAACATCGATAACACTCTTCAATCTCATCTTGAGAAGAAAGTGCCCTTTTCCCCGTAAAATATGTCTTGCAGGCGTTATCCGGATGTTGGGTAGCCATCGTAACAGGAATCTTGCGCATAATGTCGATACATGACGTCAATGCATACGGTAAAAGATTTGTAAAAAGAAGACAAGTTCTCGATCAGCATCATTCTTTAAAATTACGCTTTGAGTGTATGATACATTTGGAGATGGAAGTGCGAATTTTACGAAAACTGTTACTTTGAAATATATATGGAGAAGTATCCGAGATTTTTCATTTTCTTCGCGTATTTCTTTGGAGCCATTGCGTTTGTGGGAATTCTTATGGAGGAGAAAAAAAATACGCTGACGTTATTTCACTTATGGCAAGCGCTCATTCTTAATACTTCTTTTGCGCTTCTCGATGTTATTTTTTATTTGTGGTACGTGCAAAATACAATTCGTGCACTCGAAGCTGGAGAACCAAATGAGTTTTTTCTGAAATCAATTTTTTTTCCACTTCCCGTGGGAATTACTTTACTTTTCCTCGTTGGATTTTTTGCCGCAAGAGGAAAATTCTTTAAGATTCCGATCATCGGGCAGGTGGCAGTGAGAATGAGCGGATACGCCGAAGTACAAAGCTAAAAGTACAAAGTACAAAGTACAAAATCATTATCTACTTTTTAATTTTGTACTTTGTACTTTGTACTTTTCGTTTCCTCACTTACAATTCTACCAGATTCTCACACCCAATTTTATGTCTCGTATCACCCACATCCACACTCTTGAAGTTCTCGATTCTCGTGGAAATCCGACGGTAGAAGTAGAAGTACAACTGGAAAGTGGTGCAAATGCTCGCGCAATTGTTCCTTCTGGAGCTTCCACTGGAGCTCATGAAGCTGTGGAACTTCGAGATGGAGACAAGAATCGCTATCTCGGAAAAGGAGTTTTGAAAGCGGTTCAGAATGTGAATACAGAAATTGCAAAAGCTGTGATCGGAATGGAAAGCGAAGAACAAAAAAAAATCGATCAGACGATGATTGATCTCGATGGAACGATGAATAAGGAACGACTCGGAGCGAATGCAATTCTCGGAGTTTCACTCGCGACAGCGAAGGCAACAGCACTGGAGAAGAGTATTCCCCTCTTCGAATATTTTGGACATCTTGCTGGAAATTCATCTCCAAATTTACTTCCAACTCCGATGATGAACGTCGTGAATGGTGGAGCTCACGCGGATTCGGGAATGGAAATTCAAGAATTTATGATTTTTTCAACCGGCGCGGAAAATTTTTCTGAAGCACTGAGAATGGGATCAGAAACATTTCACCATCTCAAAAAAATTCTTGCGGCACGAAAAATGGTGACGGCAGTTGGCGATGAAGGCGGATTTGCTCCTCATTTTAAAACCAATGAAGAAGCTATTGAAGTGATTCTGGAGGCGATTCATGAAGCGGGACATGATGGAAAAATTCAGATCGCGCTCGATGCTGCCGCTTCGGAATTTTATGAAGAAGGAAAGGGCTATAAAATTCGTGGAGAATATAAAACTGCGGAGGAAATGCTCGTATTCTATTCTTCGCTCGTAGAAAAATATCCAATTATTTCGATCGAAGATCCATTTTTTGAAGATGATTGGGATGCGTTTACCGCTCTTACAAAAGCAATTGGAGACAAAATCCAAATTGTGGGCGATGATTTGCTCGTCACGAATCCACGAAGAGTTCAGATGGCGATTGTGCGAAAATGCGTGAATTCGGCGCTCATCAAAGTGAATCAAATCGGAACACTTTCTGAAACCATTGAAACCGTCGGAATGGCAAAAAATGCAAAGTGGACGAGCGTTATCAGCCACCGCAGTGGAGAAACGGAAGACACGACGATTGCTGATCTCGCGGTCGGACTTTTGACCGGTCAAATCAAAACCGGTTCACTCTGCCGAAGTGAACGAATTGCGAAGTATAATCAGCTGCTTCGGATTGAGACGATGCTCGGGAAAAAAGCGAAGTTTCAGGGAAAAATTCGGTAAAATTTTAAATTCTAAATTTTGAATTTTGAATTTTGAATTCAAGATTGTGAGCGATATTGATCGCAGGCAACACTCGATAGAACTTGCGATTCTGTCGTCGGGGTTCGTCGACAGAAAATTCCTATTTTTTTTGACTTTTGTATAGTATTACGATATGATATATTCGTAATACTATTCTAATCCTATGAGTGTCGTCAGAAGCACCATTTCTTTCACTCCTCAAAACTGGGGAAAAGTCACTTCTGCTGCGAATAAAAGCAAAGTCGTGAATACTGCTGTGGAGTATTATTTCCGTGCACAAGACTATTTGGCAAAAAAAGAAGAAGAATTTATTCTTCAAGAACTCAAGCATTATAAAAAAACAGGAGAGCGATATACATTTGAGGAGGTATTTGGGCAAAAAAAATGGAAATCTTCTTCCTCCGGCAAGCGCAAAAATTCATCAAAAAGTCTTCTCAAGAACTTGAAGAAAAAATAAAACTGGAAACACTGAAAATCCAGACCAACCCGTACCAAAAAGCAAGAACTCTTGGCGGTACATTACGAGGGCTCTTTTCTCATCATTTCTCTTACAGAGGAGTCGAGTATCGCATTGTTTATAAAATTGAGAAAGAAATTCTTATTGTTGCCATCGGAGCTCGTGAAAATTTTTATAAAAGTCTCAATATGTAAAGAATCAACTCGTAATTCGTAATTGACTCCGCTTCAGCGGAGTTGATTTTCGTTGCCTTTTCCGCAGAAACACGAGAAAATCCCCCCTGCTATTTTTTCTTTTCTATGCTGAGAACACATACCTGCGGAGAACTGACCGAAAAACATGTAAAAACCGAAACCACGCTGTGCGGTTGGGTTCACAGAAGACGCGATCATGGCGGTGTAATTTTTGTCGATCTTCGCGATCGTTATGGGCTTACACAAGTCGTTTTTCATCCCGATATCCTGAAAAAGAATTTTTCGCTTGCCGAAGAGCTTCGTCCGGAATATGTGATCAAAGTTCAGGGAAAAGTGAGAATGCGTCCGGAAGGTCAGACAAATGAAAAAATAAAAACCGGGAAAATTGAAATCGAAGTGACGGAACTCGAATTTTTGAATCGTGCAAAAACTCCGCCATTTGAAATCGATCAGGAAATGGAAGTAAAAGAAGAGCTTCGCCTGAAATATCGCTACCTTGATATTCGTCGTGAGCGAGTGAAAAATAATCTCATTTTGAGGTCGGAAATTTTCAAAACGACACGAAAATTTTTTGAGAATGAAGGATTTCTCGAAATCGAAACGCCAATTCTCATTAAGGGAACGCCTGAAGGTTCTCGTGAATACCTCGTTCCAAGCAGACTCTATCCCGGAGATTTTTATGTACTTCCGCAATCTCCGCAACAGCTGAAACAACTCCTCATGGTTGCAGGAATAGATCGCTATTTCCAAATTCCGCGATGTTTTCGCGATGAAGATCAGCGCGGAGATCGTCAGCCGGAGTTTACGCAACTCGACCTCGAAATGAGTTTTGTGAATCAGGAAGATGTGATGGACGTGATCGAACGATATTTTTTAGAAATTACGGAAAAACATACAACGGGAAAGAAATTCCCAAAGAAATTTCCCCGAATGACGTATCACGACGCGATGAGCACATACGGCGTCGATAAACCAGATATGCGATTTGATCTAAAACTCGTCAATATTTCGAGCGAAAAAGAAAAATGTGGATTTGGAGTTTTTGAAAATTCGGAATATGTGTTTGTGCTTCCGGTTCCGAAAAAACATGGAGAAGTGACGAGAAAAATGATTGATGACTATACGGAACTCGCGAAGAAAAATGGAGCCGGAGGGCTTGCATGGTTTCGAGTGGGAGAAGAATCCGGACCAGTCGCAAAATACTGTTCCAAAGAATTTTTGGAAAAAATTACGAAAAAAACGAATTCTGAAAAAGGTGATCTCCTTCTCTTCGGCGCCGGAAATTTTGAAACTGCAGTTTCTCCGCTCGGTGCAATTCGCTCAAGCTTGGGAGATGTCTTCAACCTCAAAGATCCGAATAATTTTGCGTATCTTTGGGTGTATGAATTTCCAATGTTTGAAATGAATTCCGAAGGACAAATTGGCGCGGTGCATCATCCGTTTACCAGACCGCTGAAAGAAGATCAGCATTTGCTCGCAAATGAACCTTTAAAAGCTCGTGCGGAAGCGTATGACATCGTTTTGAACGGCGTGGAACTCGGAGGAGGTTCGATCCGAATTCACGAATCCGAACTCCAAGCGCAGATTTTTGATATTCTCCGAATTTCGAAAGAAGATGCGGACAGAAGATTTGGACACATGCTCCGCGCGTTTGAATATGGAGCGCCGCCGCATGGAGGATGCGCTCCGGGACTCGATCGGATTGTGATGATGTTTGCGGGAGAACCAAATATTCGGGAAGTGATTGCGTTCCCAAAAAACCAAACCGCACAGGATCTCATGCTCGGCGCTCCGTCAAAAATGCCGGAGGAGCAGATCAAGGAGCTCCATATTGAGGTGAGGGAGGAGGAGTAAGTTTTATAAAAAGTAAGTTTTATCTCTTGAAAAACGAATTTTCAAAGTTATGGGAATTTTTAAAACGCTCACATGAGCGGTTGTTTATTGCATATAAACATTTTCAAATTTGGGAAGCTATGCAAGAGATTCGTGATCCATTCCAAATTGGAAAGAAGCAAGCAGAAAAAAATGTAAAAACTATGAATAATTTTATAAATTTTTTCGGTCCAACAATGGATGCACACCGAAAGATTTTTGCAATTGAACTTGTTAAATTTTTCGACCCCAACCCAGATTCTCTTTCAATTGTGAAAATTATAAATTTTGCAAAAGCCAATTTAAAAAAGCTGACCTTGGAAACATTTAAAGAGTCTAATTCCCAAAGACTGAATATTGATGAACTTTCTAAAAATTATGATGGCATTAAAGAAACTGATCTCAACAAGTGTCGCGAGCTTTTATTTACAAATGGTCTAAATTTGGATGAGAAAAGATTTACAAAAGGAAGCTTAATTGGGAAGCTAAAAAAATTTCGTAATCAAGATTTAGCTCATGATCAGATCAAAAAAAAGAAGGTGTCTCTTTCTGCGGAGGAGATTGAGAAACTTTTTAAACTTGCTGAAAATATTCTTAATTTACTTTCACAAAAATTAAATCGCAATTCATGGTGGCATTTTAGTAGCGAAGATAGTACAAAATCTCAAACAAAGCTCATTTTCGAATACTTACAAAGATTCGAACCATATCGATTGAAGGAAATTAAAAAGAATCGAAAACGAAAACTACATAATTACTACACTCGTCGAAAACCTTCTAGACTTTGACAACCATGGGTATTTCCAGCTGAAACTGAGACCGGCAAAAACTAGAATCCAATGCATGCTTGATAGGCTCAAGAAAATATGCGAAGCCCTTAATGTGAGCGTTGGTGATTTAATAAAGTAAAATTATGCTTTATCTAGGAATAATCGTTTTTCTAATAGGAATAATCTTTCTTTTAATAGGAGAGTGGCAATCTTCTATGAACGGTACACTTTCGGCTCTCATATGTGACGTTTCATTTATCATTGCTGGCATCTTACTTATTCTAGGAACGGTTTTTATTTTTATCCGAGATTGGCGCGCTGGTTTGTTTTTCGTTATCGTTGTCTTCTTTTTCATTAAAAAACATTTGTTCGAT
>JACRHZ010000074.1 GCA_016220175.1 Candidatus Peregrinibacteria bacterium | reverse complement strand
CGAAATTCTACAGATTTTAAGTATTTCTCCATTTGATAAAATGCCCTTAGCTAAGCTGTTTTCTGAAGATCGTTTGCAAAACCTCGATCACGTTTCCCTAGAACAGGCTCAGTTACCAGAGATTTAACCGCCCACTACTGAAATGTAATGTATAAGTTTTTTCGATCTTTCGGATCAAATCCCTTTAAAAAGGGATCAATATTGCCAAGCCATACGCTATTCGGAATATGTATTCTCATGTGGAAATTATACCGGGAATTGGTAAAAAATGTCAAACTCCCGGGAATCCCGGTAATTTTTCTGAATACTCAAATCCCGGTGCTGTCACATTTGGAATACAGAAAGAAAGAGTACATGGTCACTTGCTCGATGTTTCGTGAATTTCAAACAGAGAATCAGCGTTGAAATCCAAAAGACGAGCACAGGGGAAAAGGCGTTCCAAAGATAAGATGCTCGTAAGTGTCAATGATTACTTGTTATCAGGTAATTGTTGTAAATATTGACAATGTGGCAAAAGTCTTGGAATATACGGCAGTTGATATTTTCCCTGATGAGAAGAGGATTTTTGACATACGTAGTCTAAATTTATTTAGAAATTTTATTGATTTTTCTATGGCAGAATCAGAAACGAGAATAGCAGATTTATTTGCGAAAGAAAGTCCTCCTATGGGAGTACTAGCTTTGATAGAAGAAGCGAGGAAAGATGGCTTCAGGGAAGAAGATTCAAATAAGACCGGAAATGGATGGATTAATTTCAGTAGAGGAGAGGCGGCTTCAAATATGTTTTATCCAGACGAAAATGATCCAGATGCAAGTGTTGAAGAGAGACGAATAAAAAAGGGGAAGGGGGTTGATGATTATGGACCAGTTGCAGGGATAACAGCCCTTAGAGAAGAATATGCAATGTTTTATAACAGATTGCATCGCTCTGAAAATGGGCAGGACGCTTTTCGTGTGGAAAATGTTACTATTAGGCCAGGCGGAAGACCTGCTATACATGCTGCTTTAGCTGCATTCGGAATGGAAGGTCTAGGCAGAGGGAGGAACGTTAGAGTTGGTCATTTTCATCCTGATTATGCGGGGTATTTAACGCCATTAAAAGTAGTAAATGGCATTGATCCTGTTGCAATCCCACTCGATAGGCAGTCAGGTTATCATATTGATGTTGCTGAATTAAGAAAAAAAATCAGGGAACTTGGACTTGAAGTTCTCTTGCTCAGCAATCCTTGCAATCCTACAGGATCTGTTATTGCTGGTGAGGAGTTGCAAAAGTGGGTTGAACTATCTGAAGAAACAGGTGCATATCCCATAATTGATGAATTCTACGATGAGTATGTGTACGATGAGGAAAAGACAAGAGTATCTTCCGCTGATTATTTGGGGAGAATTGATGATAGTAGGGTAGTTATAGTATCTGGAATTAGTAAGAGTCTTCAGGCAGCTGGTTGGCGTATTGCTGCTGTATTAGGGTCAAAAAAAATCATAGGAAAAATAAATGCGGTGGCAGGTGGACTTGATGGTGGAGCAAATCATCCCTTACAAGTTGCCACGATTCCAATGTTAAACTCGCCACGAAGAGATCGAACCCATAAATCACGACACGATGATTTTCTAGAAAAAAGAAATAGAATGACCGGACACTTAAAAAACATTGGTGTTCAACTTGCATCTGAGCCTAAAGGGACATTCTACTTGTGGGGAGATATCAGTGATTTAGTAGGTGATAGAGATCAATTGGAAATCGCAAGAGCGTTTATGAGGGAAAAAGTTATTCCGTGGGTGCCGGGTTCTGCATTTTGTGTTGATACTAACGATGAGACAAGAAGGCGTGCATTACCTCAGTATGAGAATTTAGTCAGATTCAGCTACGGTCCTAGAAAGGACATAATGTTAGCTGGACTAAAGAGGATGAAAAAAGTGGTTAATAACTTAGATTAATTATTAAAACAATAATGAGATTGAAAGAATAATCTTATTCTTCAGTGTGGGGCGCCTTATCGAAAATCCCATGCTCGTGGAAAATTAGCTTGGAATGTCTTTCCTTAGAAGTTTATGGCGATTCCTCTCGCCAGTGTCATGCGTGGACGCATGATCGGTGTGAATAAATTAGATATCGACACGAATCAGGATGCCGCAAGAGGTTGAAATTCTTCTGCAATCGCCTTCCACATTTCTCTCGTAACTTCGGGTTGACGTCCATTCCCAGTAGCATTAATCCGAATAGCAGGACCACCAGTTCGTTCACCAGTTACTGGGATTGTTCCCACTCCCACTTCTGGTCTTTGAAGCAATTTCTCAGCAGATCCTTCGTCTTTTACAGGGATAAGTAATAAAAATCCCTGTAATTTTTTCATATATTGTCCAAGAGGACTCTCTGGTTCTATTGCGGCTCTATTCTGTTCATTTGCTGCAACAATACGATTAATAACAGTACTTTTAACTTCTCTATGTAAATCACCTTGTTGCCCTTGTTGATACAATGATTGATATGGCTTAAATGTATCAGGGAGAAACCAGAATCCTCCTGTTCTTGCCATCATATTGAATTGACTCTGAATATTCTGCACATTTTGCCCTCTTGCAGGAGCATGCATTAATACCCCAACGCGTCCCGGGAAGTTACCACGTTTCGATTCACTGTGATCCCAGAATATTGAAACTCCGGCTTGTACTGCTTCTTGAATCAATGCAACATCAGACTGATATGCTCCATCAATTTCAGACACCCTCCGAGCACTTGAGCCACGATAGACTGATTCTACAACAAGATGACCACCCGCTTGTCCAATTGCATCTAAAAGGTCTTTTCGAACTTCTGAGGATAATGTATATCCCGACATATTTCCAGTATCTGCTTGAATATAGAGGACTGGAACAGCCAAAGCGACAGTATCTCGTATTTTTTTAATAATTTGGGTTGGATCAACATTTTGATCTCGATCCATTAAATCTACCGTGTGTGTGATTTGTCCCATAACCAGCCGCATCAAAAATTGCCGGAAGCGCGCTCCAAGAATTTTTAGGATATATGATCTGAGATTTTCCGTCTCCAAGCCCATATCCTGTCCAGCCAACAGGCTTCCCACCAGCTTGTGAAGACGGACTCTTTTTTAAAAATGCTAACGCAGCAGCCAATGCCCCGGTCGCCCCTAGTGTTCCTATCCGTGCGACTTCTGCCGGATTCTGTCCAAAATCACCTACTATTCCATCCAAATAATTCTTGACATCCTGCTGTGATAAATATCCTTGTCCTGCGCCTCCTAATGCTTGTTTTTTCCAGTCTTCTAAGAAGTCCACTTTAACGATTTTTCCATCTGGACCTAAAACAACTCCAATCCCTGAATTAACAATCAATCTTCTTTGATTCTCTGGACGTGTACTATTTTCCCTTATGACTCCTGCTATCTTCATCGAAGAAGCAGTAATAGGATCCATTTCAGCTGGAGGAATTTTTGTGGAAAATCCTTCTCTTGCGTATGGATCTTGTTGAGGGGAATTTTCTGGAGGTGTTTCAGTCATAAAAATATGTATAAATTACTTTCAGTTTATACATGCATGTCAAGACGTCAATTTATTGCTCCTTAATTCACTTTACACTAGTTTCGATTTATTTTTCCTTAAAACTGCTCTCTGTATCGGGGCACCTTTTTTCGAGAGTTGCCTCTTTTTGTTTCTGCGTCATTTTCCAAAGCTCAAAAGCGCTTGTTTCAATTTTCCATCCATCTTCTCCACCGCATACCTCCGTCCTTCCCGCGAAAAATATCGATAATTCTTTTTGATGAAATCCACAACCAAATTCAAATCCGCGAGTGAAAGCTCACGGAGATTCCGCTGGTGAAAAATAGAAATAATTGACAAGAAAACATGCTTTTGTGTAAAATGTAATTGACACTAATTTAATCATAAAAATATGCCTTTGGAGAAAGAAAAAATTCAAAATTTCTTGAATGAGCAAATTGCTCAGGCGGATTTTCGCACTCGAGCTTACGTGTATGATAGAGATGGAAAATTGAGACCTCGTCGAGATATTTTTCAAAATATTACCCGTCACATACACAAATTTTATAGCGAAAAATCAACGATACGATGGATTACTCTTACAGGCTTGCGTGGAGCCGGAAAAACCACAGTGCTCTCACAGGCATACGACTTTATCCGCAACCTTGATTGTCATAAACTTTTTCTTTCTCTCGACCAAACAAGCCAAATTCTCGGAGTTTCCCTTCCAGAAGTGATCTCTGCGTATGAAGATCTCCTCGGCAAATCGCTTGAAATGCTTGATCGTCCGCTTTTTCTTTTTCTTGATGAAGTTCAATATGATGAAAAATGGGGCATAACACTCAAAAGTATTTATGATCGCTCAGAAAATATCTTTATTTTTAGTACCGGTTCTTCGGCGCTGCTGATGAATAAAAATAAAGATATAGTAAGAAGAACCGTGTATGAAAAACTCTTTCCCTTGAGTTTCTGTGAATATTTGAAAATAAAACACAAGAAACATCCTGATGAAAACCGCGATCTTTCTCAAGAAATTTCACGGGCAATTTTTTTCTCAAAAAATGCAAAAGATGCCTATTCTCAACTCCAGAAACTTCAGCGAAATATCACAAAATACTATGCGGGAATTATTTATCGGCATGAATTTAAAAAATATCTGTATTATGGGTCGCTTCCATATATGCTCACAGTCGATAATGAAGCCATTATCTACGATCAAATCAGCAAAACCATGGACAGGGTAGTTGCTATGGACATAAGAAGCGCTAAAAATTTTACTTCTGATATTATTTCTAAAATTCCGAGAATTCTTTATGCAGTAGCGGATATGGATGCTTTTAATTTTTCTACGCTCTCAGAAGCATTTCAGATAAGTCGCCCAAAGGTGATGGAAATTTTTGATTTTCTAGAGCAGACAGAAGTACTTCATCGAATTTATCCTCATGGTTCTCATTTAGGACAGGAAGCGCGAAAACCTTCAAAGTATCTTTTTTCTTCACCAGCTTTTCGAGCAATGTATTATAAAATGGTCGGAAATATTATTTCTCCAGAAAATGCAAAAGGGCGGTTATTAGAAGATCTCGTCGGAATGTATTTATATCGTTTGTTTGCGAAAAACCCTGAAGTATCTTTTACTTATGATAGCGCTCAAGGCGGCGCTGATTTTATTGTCGGCATTGGAGGTCGAAAAATAGTGATTGAAGTTGGCTCTGGACAGAAGTCATATCGGCAAGTTATTTCTACTGCGAAAAAGGTAAAACCAGCTTATAGTCTGATTATTTCGGATGAGGAATTGGAATTTTCAGAAGAGTTGAATGCGCTAAAGGTTCCATTCAATATTTTTGTGCTCGCGTAAGATTTTTCTCCAATGCAATATTGCCCCGAAGGAAAGACTTTGCATCAAATTTCTTCCAATCCAAAAGTTTTTTCTTCAACTTTCCATCCATCTTCTCCACCGCATACCTCAGTCCTTCCCTCGAAAAATAGTGATAATTCTTTTTGATAAAATCGACAACCAAATCGAGATCAGCGAGCGAAAGTTCGCGAAGAACCCATCCGGCGGCGAGCTGAACAAAGCGTTCTGGATTTTTGAGAATTTCTGAACAGATTTCGAGAATTTCTTGATTATACTTTCCAAAACGCGCGATGTTCACAAAACTGATCGCTGCAGACCTCTGTCTCCAAAGAGATTCTGCATCTTTCCAAGAAACGACTTCTTTCGCAACGTTTGGATCTCGAAGAATAAGATGACGAATAACTCTTCCAGAAATTCCATCACATGTTGCCCAATCATACACGTGATGATCGATAATTTTCGCGAGCTCATGGATAACATTTGTATCAATTTTGTTCGCAATTTTATTGAGGATGAGAATCGCAAATTGTTTTTCTTCCGCATACTCGGACGATATGAGCTCGAACGTCAGATTTTTCTGTTCGTGAATCGAAAGATTTTTTATTTCTCCCCAAAATTTCTGAAATATTTCTTTGACCTCAGGATTTCTGAGTCCGTAAAATTTGATGACTCCTTTAAAATACTTTTCGTAATTTTTCTTCTTCTCGAGTGAAGCATTTCTGCTGAATTCTTTTTGTATCTGAGAAAGAAAATCCTGATTCATACAATAATCTAAAATCTAAAATTTCTTACTTATCTATACGTTTTTTCCGAACGCCTTGAAATTTTATAAATCGTGATGATGTTCCCTTCTGCATCAAAGAATATTCGGAAGTCTCCAGCTCTATATCGGTAATATGGAAGAAGCCGTAACTTTTTCACTTTTGGATGATCCAAGACATTTTCATATTCCATCAGTTCCGAAAGTTTCTTTTGAAGAAAAAGCTGATCTTTCTTTTGGAAAGAATACAGTTCTCGTAATGCATTAGGAGCAAATACAATTTTCATTACTTCTTGAGATGCTCAAAGGCTTTTTCAAAAGAGATGGGCGTAATTGTCCCATTTTTTATGAGTACTGATTCAGCAGCCATCACCATCGTATCGAGAAGAGTAAGTCCTTCTTCAATCTTCATATTCATCCGAGCCAGTTTTTTATGAGTTGTTTTCATCTATATTTTACGAAATCTGTAATGATTATACCTCAGAAAAGACCTAAAAAACAAATCTAAAAATACGCATTCACTTATTCTTCTTCACAAAAAAATATATGAAGATTTGGATGTGAGAGGATTTTTTTCGCAGGGAATTCTTCCCACGATTTTTCTCCGTGTTCGAGTTCATCAAGAATTTTTCGTTTCGAAATTCCGCAAAGGAGTACGACGATTTTTTTACTCTTGAGAATCATCGGAAAGGTAACGGTGAGTCTTTTCCAAACAGGGAAAATATTTGTTTCAGAAATTGTAGCAAGTTTTTCCGTTTCGTGAATTTCAGGACCATTTGGGAAAAGCGACGCCGTATGTCCATCAGGACCAATTCCGAGAATGCAAACATCAAAAGGTTTTTCGAATTTTTGCAGGAGATCATGATATTTTTCAGCCGATTCCTTCCATGAAAAAACTCCAGAAGTTTCAAAAAAATATACGGATTTTGGAGGTTCTGGAAGGAGATTCAGAAAATGATTATGAATGAGAAGAGCATTTGAATCAGGTTTTTCTGGAAGAATATATCTCTCATCGACCTCAAAAATATGCGCATTTCCCCACGGAATATTCTGCTTCGCGAGTTCTTCATAGACGGGAATTGGCGTTGATCCGCCGCTCAGCGCAAGTGAAAACTCTGTGTCGCGAGGAACATCTTTCAGGATTTCCTGAACCGCAGCAATATGCCAATCTTGTTCAGATGCGAAAGTGAAATAATTCAAAATTCAAAATTTAAAATTCAACTCCGCTAAAGCGGAGTAAAAATTACACCTCGTACCATTTCTCTTCAGTTTTTTGAAAAAGAACGTCGCTTCCCTGAGGACAAGATGTCCCGTCTTCATATTCCACTGTTTGAATATTTGCTTTTTCGCGGAACTCAAAAATAGAATCTGTAATTCTCCACGCAGCAAGAATTTCGCCAAAACTCAAGAAATGGAGTTTTTCCTTTTTGAGAACATCGAGGAGAAGCACAGCGTGTTCCGGAAGGCAAGTTTCTGGGGCGCATTCAATAGATTCTATGGCATCGATCTCATGATATTCGGAAAGATGACCGTGTTTATTGAGGAGTTTAAAATGGATCTTTTCTTCTGGTTGCAATTCAAGAATGAGTCGATTTGATTCTAAGTTTTTTTGAAATTGCATTTTTTTAAATTCCACGACCACATACGTCGTTTTTCTATCAAGTTTTTTTCCTGTCCGCACAAAAATTGGAACTCCATACCAACTCTCGCGATCTATTTTTATTTTCACGCTCATGTATGTTTCTGTTGTGCTTCCTTTTTTCACTCCATCGAGATTTTTGTAACTTTTGTACTGTCCCAAAAAGAGGTTTTCTTTTTTCGGAGAAAATTTGAGCGCGGAAAGAATGGCATATTTTTCTCGTTGAAAACTTTCTCCATCTTCGCTGATCGGAATCGACATCGTCATCATCGCGAGAATTTGCGTCAGATGTGATTGAAACATATCCTTGATAATGCCGACAGAATCGAAATATCCAACACGATTTTCAATTCCAATGTCTTCCACAGCCGTAATTTGAATGGAGGCAATTTCTTTTCCCTTGAGAAGACTATTCAAAATACTGTTTGAGTGCCTCAGCGAAAGGATACTCTGCACAGATGTTTTTCCGAGATAATGATCGAGGAGATACACTTGATCCTCCGAAAAATATCGAGAAATAACGTTAAAAAGTCGTGCGGCCGAAGGTTCATCATTTCCGAATGGTTTTTCGAGAATAATTCTCAGATCTTCCTGAGGTGAAGTGCGTGTTTCGGCAAGTTTTATCGTAATCGGTTCAAATACTGATGGTGGAACCGAAAAATAAGCGATATGACAAAGAGACGCGATATCATGACGTCCAATCAATTTTTTGAGGGAAATACGATATTTTTGGAAATCTTCTTTGACATCATACTGTCCAGAAAAATAGTGAATATGCTCTATGAGAGAATCGAGTACTTTTGTCGAGAAGCTCGGTCTTTTCCCATAAGCTTCAATAATGCTGTAGAGAAATTCCTTTTGAAATTCTGCCCTGGTTTTCTCACTCCTCGCATATCCCACGATGAAATATTCTTCCGGCAAAAGTTTTCTTTGAGCGAGCTCGTAGAGAGCCGGAAAAATTTTGAGCTTCGCGAGATCTCCGGAAGCGCCGAAAAGAGTGAGAATGAAGGGTTTTTTGATGGATGAGGACACGGTATTAATTTTAAATTTTGAAATTTAAAATTTCTAAATAAATTCTAATTTCTAATTTTAAAAACTGTTATATCCGTTTGAGTATCTTCCATTTAGAAATTAAAGCTTAAAAATTATTTAGAAATTTTAAATTTCAAAATTTAAAATTAATTTCCCCATTTTTCATGAAATTTTCCTTCGCGGTCAATTCGTTCAAATCCGTGTGCGCCAAAAAAATCTCGAAGTCCTTGAAGAAAATTTCCGCTGCCACGAGCATGGCACATATTTTCGATATATGAAAGTGCGCTCATTATGCAGGGAAGAGGCACTCCACCTTGAGCTCCTATCGTTACGAGTTTTCTAAGAGAGGGGAGAGATTCTCGGATTTCTTCAGATATTTCGGGAAAGAGAAACAGATGAGAATATTTTTCGGGAGCATTCCGAAAAGCATTTTCGAGAAATTGCAAAACCTTTGCGCGAAGAATACATCCACCCTGCCAAATTCGTGAAATTTCTGCAAGATCGATATTCCAATTTTGTTCTCTTGAAGCTTCAGAAATAAGAAAATATCCCTGCGCGTATGCGCTGAGTATTGCTGCAGAAACTGCATTCTCGAGGATGCGCTCGAGCTCCTCATATGAAATATTTTGCGAATCTGAAGGAGATGTATACGTCGTGTTTAATTTGACTCTGAGTTCTTTTTGAGCAGAAATATTTCTCGCATTCACCGCTTCTGAAATCGTGGGAAGAGCAATTCCGCGATCTAACGCATCCAAAACGGTCCATTTCCCCGTTCCTTTTTGTTCTGCTTTATCGAGGATTTTTTCTAAAAGATACTGAGATGTGTCTCCATCTTTCTTCTGAAGAATTTTTACGGAAATTTCGGTGAGATACGATTCGAGTTTTCCCTGGTGAAGTTTCGCAAATACATCGGCAATTTGCGATGCAGGGAAGTGGGAGAGTTTTCGAAGGAGATCATAGACTTCCGCCAAAATCTGCATTACCGCGTATTCAATGCCGTTGTGCACCATTTTCACATAATGTCCCGCTCCATTCTCGCCAATATACGTTGTACACGGCTTTCCGGAAAAATCACGTGCTGCGATTTTCTCAAAAATTGGCGCAAGGTGCTTTATATAAGCATTTTTGTCACCTCCCGGCATAATACTTGGACCTTTTAAGGCTCCTTCTTCGCCGCCACTTACTCCCACTCCAAAAAAATGTATTTTTTTGGCTTTGAGCTCACGTTCTCTCCGAATCGTACCCTGAAAATGAGAATTCCCAGAATCAACAAGAATATCGTCCTTTTCGAGGAAGGGAAGAATGCTCGAAATAGTGAAATCAACTGCCTCTCCAGCCTTTATCATCAGAATGATTTTTCTCGGTTTTTCGAGCGCTGCCACAAAATCATGGAGATTTTCTTTCCCGCTGAGATATTCATCTCCAAAATTTTTCAAAAATTCACGTGTTTTTTCAGGAGTTCTGTTATATACAATCGTTTTATAGCCATTTCGAGCGATATTTCTTGATACATTCGCTCCCATAACTGCGAGTCCAATGACGCCAATATCATATTTTGGAGGCATAAAAATTCCAGATTGTACCTGTATTCTACAGTGTTTTTGAGCGTGCCTGCAAACTTTTGAGAGAATTCCTGTGATTTTTTGTATCACAGGAGATAAATTAAATAAAAATTAAAATACATTGATTAATATCAATATGCAGTGTATAGTATAATTGTGGTGTAAAAAGCCATTTGGAGAGTATATCTCACGCCCCCCGTCGGTTTCGCATGTTTCACCCAACTCCTTCATGACACTCAAGCAAAACTCTACATTTCGGCAAAAGAAGATTGAGAAAGAGGTTCCTCCAGAGCAGATGAAGCGTGTACTCCTCGTGGAAGACGATGAAGCAACGAGAAAGATATGCAAAAATCTGTTTGAGGATCACGGATTTCATGTGGAAATCAGCGATGAAGGTATGGAAGGAATGATGAAGGTCTCCGAATTCCAGCCACATGTGGTAATTTTCGATATTCTGACTCCAATACTTGGGGGATATGAGTTTTTAGAATCTGTTCGATCAAATTCTGGCGAAGATATTCTCATCGTTGTCTACACGCGTTTGGCGAGTGATGATGAGGCTATTAAGGGTTTTGTACAAGGAGCGGATGAATTTTTCCGAAAACCAGAAGTATCGCCGGAAGGGCTTGTCAAAAAAGTGAGAAAAATACTTCAGAAAAAAGCGGAAGGCGATGAGGAATAACGTAGGGGCGGCATATATGCCGCCCGTTTTTTTTCGAAAGATTTTACGATCCAAAAATCATTTCGTAAATTTTCCGCATTTCCTCGACCGTCATTTGTCCAGATGCTGTTTTTTCTGCTTCTGAAAACGCTGCAAACATCATTTCTCCGCCATTCATCGGGGTCAAAACTCTTGATGGCTTGCCGAGTTCTCCCATGGAAATAGAGATGAAGGGAATTTTTTGTTCTTTTAAAAAATCAGTAAGTTCGAGCATCGTCATGAGATCTTCATGAGAATTTGCCATCGCCGCAATTTTCACGATATCCGCGCCAGAATTTTTCATTCTTTGTGCAATATCTTTCAGTGTATCGAAATGCGGAGTTTCATCGAAAAAATGTGCTGAAAGAATGAGTTTCGCCTTCTTTTTCTCCTGAATAAATTTTGAGAGAAGTTTTGCATCAAATTCACAGTCGAAATCGCAGTATTCTGCGCCTTTCTGAGCTCCTTCGAGCAGAATTTTGAATTTCTTTTCATCGGTTCCAGAAAAGCCGCCCTGTTCTTTCGGTCCTTTACAATTCAAAAGAAATGGAGTTTTTTTATGTTTCCAAATTTCATCGAAATCAATTTCGTTTTGTGAAAGGTCTCCGAGCCAAAGTTCGAGAATATCAGCTTTTTCTGAAGCTTCGTCAATTTTTTGAAGAAGTTCTGGGAGAGATTTCGCCTTCAAAGGAATACAAATTTTGAGATTCATTATGATTCAAGTATAGCGTAGAATTACAGTTTTTGAAGAGGCATGAGTGGTGTATTTGTCAATTTGAAAAATTTGACAGAAAATCAAAAAATAGTTCTAATAAGACCTCTTTGTTTAGTTTTTTTACCAAGTAACAATATGTCAATAGTAGTACCAGAAGCACGGATGGAAGTTAATGTTTTAGAAGAGCTTATTCGAAAACTTCAAGATACATTAACGGAAGTAGTCGATGGACAAGTAGAAGGAAGCCGAGCTGCAAAAAGTCATTTTGAATTAATTACAGGTGCTCTACGAAAAGAACTTGAAGGATTGGTAAGTACCAGTCCTCTTATGAAAAAAATCCCTGTTGCTTTAAGTTTAGATCTTGACGGAGCCAATGATGAAGTTGGTATTGGGCTTTGGGTATCACATATATTGGCAAGGGAGGGAGGGAACCCAAAGGTCGAGACACTTCAATTCTTAGTAAATTCTCTTGGTTTTGATGGAGTTGGTATTTCTGTAAATTTATATGCTGATAATGAGGATCTTATTGCAACGTTCATTGCAAAAGGAGCTTCTCCTGAGAGGTTGGTAATTCTTTTTGATTGGCTAAAAAATCGAAACGAGAAAGAAGATTTTTCTGCTTTTGTTATGAGAACGAAAAAATACGAAAGCATGAAAGACTATGAGAGAGCTTCTTTAATGGAAATGTATTCTACACGGTCATAATAAAACATATGAAGAAGCCTTTCTTCAGGAGTCACCCGTCCTCGGGCGACCAAGGTCGCCTCAGGAGAGGCGACTCTTGAATTATTGAATTCCAACAACAGGTTTTGTGACGATGTATTTTTCGCGAAAGAGAAAACCTCTCGACAATCGTTTCTCCTTTCCCTATAATCCACGGGCTTATTTTTTGAGTTTATTTTTTATATTTTTGTATGTCAGATCTCTCGAATCTCCGAAATATTGGAATTATCGCTCACATTGATGCAGGGAAAACTACGACCACGGAGCGTATTCTTTTTTATACAGGACGAAACCACAAAATTGGAGAAGTTCATGATGGAGAAGCCACTATGGATTGGATGGAACAGGAACGAGAACGAGGAATTACCATTACTTCCGCTGCGACATTTTGTACGTGGAAAGGAACAAATATTAATATCATTGACACTCCCGGGCACGTTGATTTTACGGTGGAAGTAGAAAGATCTCTCCGTGTGCTTGATGGCGGAGTTGCGGTATTTGATGGATCTCAAGGAGTTGAACCACAATCAGAAACAGTCTGGAGACAAGCTGATAAATATAAAGTTCCTCGAGTCGCATTTGTGAATAAAATGGATAAAACAGGTGCAGATTTTTACATGAGTCTTGATTCGATTCACAAAAGACTTTCTCCAAACACTTATGCGATTCAGCTTCCCATTGGAGCTGAAGAAACTTTTTCTGGAGTTATTGATGTTATCGAAAGAAAAGCCTACAGATTTGAAGGAGAACATGGAGAAAAAATTGTAGAAATTCCAGTTCCAGAGGATATGAAAGCGAAAAATGAAGAACACCGAGAAAAAGCCGTGGAAGCAGCTGCAACTCATGATGAATCCATCACAGAAAAGTATTTGGAGGGAAAAGAACTCACAATTCCAGAAATTAAAAAAGGACTTCGAAAAGGAGTCATTCATAATGAAATTTATTTGGTTCTCTGCGGAACAGCACTCCGCAATATGGGTGTTCAATTCGTACTTGATGCGGTAGTTGATTATCTCCCGTCTCCCATCGATGTTGGTGGCGTGATGGGGAAAAATCCAAAAACGGGAGAGGAAGAAAAAAGAAATCCAAGCGATGATGAGCCTCTTGCCGGAGTTGCATTTAAAATTGCAACGGATCCATTCATTGGAAAACTCACGTTTTTCCGTGTTTACTCTGGAATCCTCAATTGTGGATCATACATTGTGAACACACGAACTGGAAATAAGGAGCGCATTGGACGTCTCGTCGTCATGCACGCGAATTCTCGACAAGAAATAAAAGAAATTCATGCGGGAGGAATCTGTGCGCTCGTGGGACTCAAAGATATTCGCACCGGAGACACTCTTTGCGATGAAGATAAACCGATTGCACTTGAAGAAATGACCTTCCCAGAGCCCGTGATTTCTATTGCTGTGGAGCCAAAAACAAAGGCAGATCAGGAAAAAATGGGACTTTCTCTCCAAAAACTTTGCGAAGAAGACCCAACTCTCCGTGTAAAATCGGACGAAGAAACCGGACAAACTGTACTTTCGGGAATGGGAGAACTCCATTTGGATATTATTGTTGATCGAATGAGGCGTGAATTTAAAGTTGAAGCGAATGTAGGAGCTCCTCAGGTTGCATATCGGGAAACAATTCAGAAAAAGGTGGAAGCTGAGGAAAAATATGTAAAACAGACGGGTGGACGAGGTCAGTACGGACATGTCGTCCTGAATCTTATCCCGAATGCACCGGGAAAAGGATACGAATTTGTCGATAAAGTTGTGGGAGGACGAATTCCGAATGAATTTATTCCTGCTGTGAATAAAGGTGTACAGGAAGCACTCCAAAAGGGAGTTGTTGCCGGATATCCTGTAGTAGACGTCATTGTTGAGCTTCTTGACGGTTCATACCACGATGTGGACTCTTCAGAATTTGCTTTTAAGGCTGCAGGATCGATTGCCTTTCAAAAGGGAGCAAGGACAGCGGATCCGATTCTCCTCGAGCCCATTATGGCGGTTGAAGCAGTGACTCCTGAAGATTATATGGGAGACATTATGGGAAATCTTTCTTCTCGAAGAGGAAAAATTGAAGAAATGACGGAGAGAGGAACTGCAAAAGTGATAAAAGCAAAAGTACCACTTTCAGAAATGTTCGGATATGCTACAGATTTGAGATCTATGTCTCAGGGAAGAGCAAGTTATTCTATGGAATTTTCTCATTATGAGAAAGTACCGGGAAATATTGCGGAGAAGATCAAAGAGAAGAAGGGAATGTAGGAAGTAGGAGGTAGGAATCAGGAAGTAGGAGGTAGGAATCAGGAATCAGGAATTACGAATTACGAAGAATTCCCCTATAAGAATTTTTAAGGTATCACATGCAAATTTCTCAAATGGTGTGGAATTTTTTGAGAATTTCTCATGAGTCCTCAATTATTCTCTTAAAAAATCCAGTTTTCTCTCTTCCCCGTCATACCGACTGCAGACATGAAACATCAGTATGAATTAAGAATAAATTGAGGATGTCTTTTGGGAGGTATCTCTTTCAACAAGAAATGAACACTGAACTCAGTGTTCGGAAATTTGTGACAAGAGATTCCTCCAGTTGGTGAATATTCACTTTTTCTTAAAGCCCGTCTGAGGCTGAGTTTCTCGAGTCGGAATGACGGGGAGAGAAGTTGCTTGCAAATCGCTCTATTTCTTAAACCTATGCTAAAAAACTTTCTTTGAGAAATTTGCGTATGATCCATTTTTTAGGGCAGCTGATGGCTGAATGGGAAAATTCAAGGATTATAAGCACCACCCCTAGAGGAGATCAGAAATGACTTCATTTGGAGTACGATATCGAAGTGATTTTCTTGGTCTGTCGTTGAGTTTTTCTTGTACTGCATAGATTTTTTCTTCTGATACTTT